>PAHQ01000101.1 GCA_002705125.1 Verrucomicrobiales bacterium
GTCTCTGGTTCAGTCTCTGGTTCAGTCTCTGGTTCAGTCTCTGGTTCAGTCTCTGGTTCAGTCTCTGGTTCAGTCTCTGGTTCAGTCTCGTTTGCCTTTACAAGCAAATCACTAATACCCAACAGCTTGATGCCACCTAATATTTTTCCCATACATGAAAGTATAAGCAAATATCGAGCCAGATTACGCTACTTTTCGTAAACCACTTTTCTCATTCCTAAAGGTATGTCCCAATTAAATTCTCTAGCCCTAGACATGAGTAAACCGTAAACCTTATTTTTTTCATCGATCCAAAAGTGAGTGTTGTGGTAACCCGCCCAACCCCATATACCCTTTGGAATATCAGGGTTGTCTTTTTTTGGGTTGTTCAATACAAAAATTGAAAAGCCATTGTGATATCCTTTCATTTTTTCGAATAGACCATTCTGACTGGGCCAATCAGCCCATTTTTTCTTCATCGTTATAATGCTTTTTTTGCTGATGATTTGCTTTCCTTTAAAAGATCCTCCATTGACCAGCATTTCACAAAAGTTCGAATAGTCATTCATTGTAGAAACCAGACCTTCTCCACCGAAATGAGCATTACTTAGTGGACTGTATGTCATTTCATCAAGTAGGAAAGTGAAGCCCTTGAGTTGCTCTGAATTGATCCATAACGGCTGAAACCTTTTTCTTTTCTCATTATTCATGCTAAACCCCGTATCTACCATACGGAGTGGGGTGAAAATATTTTCTTTTAAAAATGCTTCAAAACTCTTTCCACTAATCACTTCGATTACGCGTCCGAGAATAGCCTGATTGATGCCGTATAGATATTTCGTTCCAGGCTCAAATTCTAAAGGGTGTTTGGCCACTGCCTCAACATAAGTAGCAAGGTCATTAAACTGAGTTTGATTCGGATGAATTGACTCATAGTTTGGTATCTTAACTGGAAGTGGCTCTTCATCATAATACCTATAACCTGATGTATGGGTTAGTAGATGTATGATTTTTAGTGGATTTTTACATTTCTTTATTTTTTCACCATCCTTATAAGAGAGCTCTTTGAATGCTGGAATATATTTGGATACGTGGTCCTCAAATTCAAACTTCTTCTGTTCGTGAAGTATCATCATCGCAACAATTGTAATTGGTTTGGTCATTGACCAGATTGGGAAAATGGTATCTTCATTAATGTCTTTATCTCCCTCTTTACTTGACTGGACAACCTCGTGATAAATCTTTTTCCCATTTTGATAGACCAAAGCGACATTGCTACCTGTAATTTCATTATCAATTAATGATTTTTGGTATGCGATTAGGTTTTTCTTATCAAAAGAAAGATGGTGATCGTCACTATAAACAAATATCGGAGATAGTATTGTTAGAAATAGCGCTAATGATTTTAATTTTTTTATGATCATACTGTTAGTTGGATGCAAATTACTCTAATGGAGCTCAATTGTTTAACATTGATAAAATTTAAGTAAATAATTTTTATAATATCATTATTCTTAACTATTCTATTCGTAAGGCTAAGTATTTTATTTTTTTCCCTTAAGCTATTAGCTTTGAATGGGTAATGATTTTTAAATTCCAGTTGAAGATAAATTCTAATCATACTTGGCACAAATATTGATTGTGGAATAACAATAATATCCTATTAATTTTCCTAACATATATGTAATATAATTGAATGGAATTACAGATTTAAACTAAATAAAAACATAACAAAAACATGAAAAAAATTATCATCGCCTTATTGGCTACAGGCTTCATTGGTCTTAATGCTTATTCTGACGATCACAAATCTCCTTGGAAATTAATGCAAGGTAAGTGGCAAGTAGAAGAAGAGTATGGATTCAAATCAGAGGTTGTTTTCAAAAAGTTAAAGGATGGGGAAGGAGCATCTGGAAAATGGGAGGATCAGGATGGGAATAAGTTTTCTGAGCTTATTGGATGGTTGTCAGATAAAAAACAAATAGTGTCACTTGGTTTTGGCACGAATGGAGCTTACTTGGAATGTAACTTCACTGAGGTCACCTCAAAGCATATTAAAGGAACAATGATTTACAGAGACCATGAAGGTAAACTACATCAAGGTGATTACATGATTAAAAAAATCAGTGAAGTTTTATGTGAGAGCCAGTTCAAAATAAAAGATTCAAAGGATGGCCAATTAAAGGTCTATAAAGGAACTTTTAAGAAGGCAGCGAAGAAAAAGTAAAATATCCAAATTTTCAAAAAGGGGTGTGGATTAATTCGCACCCCTTTTTTTATTTGGAATAAAATCATTAATTCACCGTAATCTGCCTAATTATATAAGGTTGCGTAACGGTGTGTGTTTACCTATTATTGTTAAGTGTTACTGTTGTTGAGTTTGTTTGATTTAAAGAGAGTTCTTTCATTGATCATTGATCAGATAGGAGCAATAAAATTTTTTCGAAATGTTCAGGTGCTCTCTGTGTTTTTATTTTTAGGTTCTTCGAACTTGGTTAAGGCTCAAGAATCCATATCTATAGGTGGAGACTTTGGTAAAGACATAAAGCCTATTCTTCAGCAATATTGTTACGATTGCCATGGTTTAAAAAAGACTAAAGGTAAAGTCGATTTGACTGATTACGACTCATGGAGTGATCTCGAGAAGAATCCAGAGCTCATTGAAAAGTTGATCGATGTTCTGGATAAAAACGAAATGCCTCCTGAGGACAATAAGCAGCCGAGTGATGCTCAGGTTGAAGTTGTTTCCCTTGCATTAAATAAATCATTTAAAAAAGCCACTGCTCAAAGTCAGTCTGTAATCCCAGTACGCCTTCGCAGAATGAACCGGTTCGAATACGGTAATGCAGTAAGAGATCTCTTCGATCTAAAGTCTTGGGTGTATTCTATCAATGATCGAATAATCCGAGATCACAATGACTATTTTAGACCTGAAACTGGTAAGATGCCTGATGTCGCTAAAGTTGGTAATCGTATTATGGGCTTACAGCAGATGTTAGAAAACCGTTTGCTGGGCGTCATGGCTTTTCCCAAAGATCCTCCAGCGGAGAACGGATTCAATAATCGTGGGGATCATTTAAGTATGACGCCAACTTTGATGAAGGCTTTCTTGGAGCTTAGCCGGTCGGTCGTGAATGCAGATAATTTTGATGAAAATTGTCGTGTCTGGAATGATTTATTCCAAAACCCTTCAGAAAAGCCCAGCGCAAAGAAATTTGGATCTATTACGGTTGATAAATCAGTTTTNACAAAGAGCACGGGATTGACTCTTAGTGCTTGGATCCGCCCAACTAAAACCACTAAAAAGTGGCAGACAATTGTTCGCCGCGAAGATTCTTGGAGGCGTCAACTTTTGGCGATTGGTGATACTGATGGAACCTGGGGAATTTGGATGGGTGCAGGCATTAATGGGGACTATGTGGAATTTGGAGCTCCTGTTAAAACTAGTGTCCTTGGAGACGGTAAGTGGCATCACGTTGCAGGCACCTTTGATGGTAAGGAAATGAACATATATTTAGATGGCAATCAGGTTGGGAGTAAATCAATTGTTGGTAAGCTTCATAGTCAAAGTAGAGATTTGATGAGTGTAGGTTCTCATGATGATGAGCCATTTCATGGAGACCTTAATGACGTTCAAGTATTTAGGTCTGGATTAACCAAAGTCCAGATAAAGGAAATATCAGAAGGTAATAAAGATGTTTCCAAAGATGAAATTGTAGGTAGTTGGAAACAAGAGGAGGTAGCGGAACCGGAAATTAAGCAGCCCATCGAAGAAATTGCACATGAACGCATCAGGAAATTTCTTCTAAAGGCATTCAGATCTCCAGCTGATCAAAAAACTCTAAATTTGTATACGTCCTATTTTGATAAACGTTATAAGGGAAGTGGCGATTTCACTGCAAGCATGAAGGATGTTGTTTCGGGTGCGATGGCTTCACCTCGCTTTATTATGGTTCATGATGAGGCAAGTGATGTCTCCTCTAGTTATGATTCATTTAATCTGGCCACTAGGCTTTCTTTTTTCCTCTGGTGCTCCATACCAGATGACGAATTGTTATTGTTGGCAGAGGAGGGGCGACTTGAAGATCCAGAGGTGCTTGGCGAGCAAGTTGATCGAATGCTCAACGATCGACGGGTTAAGAATTTCTGTGACAGTTTTGCGCCTCAATGGCTAAAGATTAATAATTTGGTTTCTGCCTCTCCTGATTTTAAAACGCATCGAGAGTACTACTTTGGTGGTGACGATAAAATATCTTACAAGAGAGGGATGCATATGATGCTGGAGACTCTACTTAATTTTGAAACGGTTTTTATTGAGAATAGACCGATTATGGAATTGATAGATTCTGATTTCACTTATCGAAGTCACTTGNTAGAGGAATGGTACGAAGGTAGGGCTGCTACATACTCAATTAATGTCAATCTGCGTGATATTAATTTCACTCGTAAGCCTCTATCGGATAGAAGGTATGGTGGAGTCATTACAACAGGAGCTGTGATGGTGATGACCTCGGGCCCATTTCGTTCCTTGCCAATTACTCGAGGAGCTTGGGTTTCCTCAGTTATTTTNAATGATCCGCCAGAACCTCCGCCCGACGATATTCCCGACTTAATAGCCGATGACTCTACCCTTAAAGAACAGGGTCTGACCGTTAGGCAAAAGCTAAACCAGCACAGTAAAGATGCCAATTGTGCGGGCTGTCACCAAAAAATTGATCCTTTGGGATTTGCTTTGGAAAATTTTGATTTACTAGGGCGCTGGAGGGATAATTATCGGACTGGTATAAAGGTGGACGCTAGCGGCGAATTATTTGGAAAGCACGTATTTAAAGATGTCGTTGGTTTTAAGGATGCCGTTCTTGCCGAAAAGGATGTGTTTGCCAATGCTTTTATAAGACATTTACTTTCATATGGTCTGGGGCGAGAGTTAACCTTGACAGACCGTATTGCAGCAGATGAAATTACTAAAGCGAGTCAGAAAGATAATTACAAATTAAGAGATATTATCAAACATACCGTAGTTCATCCAATTTTTAACCAAAAGAGAAAATGATTAAAGACATTGATAGACGAAAATTCTTGTTCGGTGCAGGAGGTAGCATAATGGCTCTTCCTTGGTTGGAGATGAATGCTGAGGAGCCTAAAACTAAAAAGTTAAAGGAGCCTTCACTTCGATTCGCTTCATTTTATTCTCCAATGGGTTTCGTGAGAGATCATTTCTTTCCTGAAAAAGGTAATCAGGATTTTTTATCAATGCCAACATTAAGCCCTTTGAAAAAGGTGGGTGAAAAGGTAACGATGATCACTGGCTTGTCTCGGGTGAATGTGAGGGGAGTTGATGTTCATAATCAGGCAAGTTCATGCTTTCTTTCTTCGGCTAACCCTAATGGTGAGTTTGAGTCAGCTTATCCGATGGATCGAACATTGGATCATATGATCGCAGACAAGGTAAGCCACCGGACACCCATTAGATCATTAGAGCTTAACTGTAATACGTTTAAAGATCTTAGAGAATCGATCTATTTGGATAATATTTCTTGGTACGGACCGGAGCACGTGGCTACGACGATGAAAGATCCTCGCCAAGTCTATAAAACTCTCTTCCATACAGGTAAGTCAGACAAGGATATCACCGACTTGATATTGGAAGATGCGGCTAACTTTGATAGAAGGTTGAGTCGCCATGATAAGGATAAGATGGACGAGTACTGCACATCTGTAAGAGAAATCGAAAAGCAGATTGATAAGCTAAGTAAGTACTATGCGACTCGTGAAAGAGCAAATATGAAAGAGCCTGATGAAGAGCCCATGACTCGTGGTGAGTACATAAGCATGATGGGTAAATTGCTTGTATTGGCATTTCAAGGAGACCTCACTCATGTCGCGACTATGATGTTTGCACCTGAAAGGTGGGGGACTCCACAGAGATTTCATGAATTGAATTTCACCAAATCACACCATGGATTGACTCACTCACAAGACAGAGCAGACGTTAAGAAAAGTCTTACGCGTGTGGATCGGTTTTATGTTGAGCTCTTTGCTGAGGTTTTAGAGCAGTTGGACTCTATAAAAGAAGGAGACGGAACCATTTTAGATCATTCTATCATTACCTTGGGATCAGGACTTGGAGATGGAAAATATCATACCATGGATGAGCTTCCAGTTATTGTTGCAGGTTCTGCTAATGGAAAGATTAAGACCGGTCGTATAATCGATTGTCCTAAGAGAACACCATTGGCTAATTTGTGGTTATTACAGGCTCAGTTAATGGGTACTGGTATGGAAAGGTTTGCCGATAGTACTGGACCTTTAGAGGATTTACTCGCTTAGGCAATAATTGATTCTTGTGATCATTTCCCTAGGATTCGGATAAGGGAACAGAAGTTTATNGTAACACTCGGAGGCTCCTTGTTATTGATTCTGTAGAGTTTTTTTGTGCTGCACCATGATAGTTAAGATTCTTCTTCCAATCATTCTCGCTTTTATCATGTTCTCGCTAGGCCTTGGACTNAAGGCCAANGACTTTTCTAGAATATTGAAGTTTCCGATCGCTTTTGGTGCAGGGCTTTTTAATCAGGTCGTTCTACTGCCTCTTATTGCGTTAGCCTTNGCACATGCTTTTGGTCTTTCGAATGTTTTTGCAGTAGGACTTATGATTCTTGCGCTTTGTCCGGGTGGAGTAACGAGCAATATTTTAGCAAAAATGGCTGGAGGTAATGCTCCTCTATCGATTTCTCTGACGGCAGTTACTAGTTTGTTGTCAATTCTTACAGTGCCCCTGATTCTTGCTTTTAGTGTTAATTATTTTATGGGTGAGGAAGCGCCTCCAGTCGATGTGACTCGGCTCGGAATAACTATGTTCTTAATCACTGCTGTCCCAGTGGCTATTGGAATGATTTTAACGTCAAAGTTTCCAAACTTAGTAGATAAGATTGCACCAAAAGTGTCTCGTATGGCGGTAGGTCTGTTTGTGATAATCATTGTGGCTGCATTAGCTAAAAATTGGGAAGTCTTTTCAAGTAACTTAGGGACGTTGGGGCCGGTAGCAGTGCTGTTAAATGTCTTAATGCTTTTGCTTGGATTAGTTTCGGCAAAAGCACTNAGACTGGATAAACAGGATGCGACGACTATTTCGATTGAGTCTGGAGTGCAGAACGGGACCCTTGCGATTGCGGTAGGAAGTATTATTGCAACGGTTGATGGAGAGATTCTTCCGCCTGAGACCGTGCCAGCAGCAGTTTACAGCATCACAATGTATGTTGTGTGTGTGCCTTTTGTTTTCTGGAGAAAGAAGCGGTAGGATTCCGCCTCTTTAAACGGCTATTGAATAAAGTTACTTCTTAGCTGTGTTCATTTCTCGGACCCAAACGTTCCTGAATCGAACATCTTGGCCATGCTCTTGAAGTTTAAGGCCTCCAAGTGCTGAAGTGACACTGATGCCACCATTAGCTTTTTTAATCTGGACGTTGTCGTGCACTTTTATGCCGTTCCACCACAAAGTAGCTCGAGCGGGTTCCACAGCCTTATCTCCATCCCAGCGAGCAGCCTTAAAGATAAAGTGAAAGGAATGCCATTCGCCATTAGCACGCCATGCATTTTTGTCAGGAACGCGCTCCATGCAGAATGCGGCAATGCCGTGAGGTCCAATCTTCCAGTTGTATGGATCCTTTGTATCATTTCCTTTCGGAGATTCGATTTGAACCTCGTAGCGGTTCTGAAGATAAACGCCACTATTAGAATAGCCTTCAAGCGAATCGTCATCGCGTTTACCGCACAAAACAAAATCTACATGGCCCTCGAAGTCCTTGTATTTCTTCTTTGTAACCAGGTCATGTGTTCCCCAGCTCTTACCACCGTTTGTCATTAATACTTTCTGATCGTCCGTAGGGCTCTTTACTAATGACCAAGTGATCTTCATGTCTTTCTTTGGCCACATTTCCCAATTTGAGTCGATTGATTTCTGTGTTCCNTCAAATAAGATGTCGGCACCTTTTGGGGCCTCGGCTCCTGCATCCTTGGTCTTGTCGTAACCTGGTTTATCTTGAGGTTGTGTTGCCTTTGGATTGGCTCCTACAGACTGNATAAGTGTAAAGATAATTAGAGTGGCGATGTATTTAGAGGTATTCATNAAATTCGGATGCTGTGTTTTTNAGTACGTTTTGAGGGGTTGATGATGAAGTATCTAATTTAAAAATTCAAGTAACTAAACAAAGATTTTTTATTCAGATTTGTGCCAAGGGNNACGTGCATTTTNGGCAATTTCTGTATCCAGTTCATTCATGCGTTTCGTGAGATCCTTTATTTTTTTGGGGTTTTCTTTAGCAAGATTCTTTTGTTCACCCATGTCTGAGATAAGATCAAAGAGTAAAATTTCAGGGTCTGGAGCTTTCCAATTTTTACCCGCATTTCTAGGCTTTTTCTTAGTTTTTATAAGAAGTTTCCATTTGCCTTGCCTTAGTCCCTGAATATCACCTCGGGAAGTATAATAAAGGAATTCATTACGAGGAGATTTNACCTTCTTTGTTAGTAGGGATGAGGCGTCNAAACCATCAATTTTTTGATCTTTGGGGAGTGAAGTTCCTGTAAGCGCAGCAATCGTTGGAAGGAGATCAATAGTTCCCATAAGNTCATGACATTCAGTGCCAGCAGGAATGCGACCAGGTGCCCACATTACGCAGGGTACTCGTTGACCACCCTCAAATGTGGATCCTTTACCATCACGTAATGGACCAGCGCTACCCCCATGATGTTTGAATGGTAACCAAGGACCATTNTCAGTGGTGTAGATAACATAAGTGTTTTTTGATAGTCCCAATTCACGAACTTTATCCATTAGTCGGCCGACTTCGGCGTCGATGTGTTCAATCGTATTTGTATAAGCATTTAATGGGTTTGGATCGCGAACTTCGTCAGGAACGTAGAGAGGAATGTGTGGCATCGAATGAGGTAAATAGACAAANAAGGGTTTCTTTTGGTTGGTTGTTATAAAATCGATCGCTTTTTGAGTGTATCTACGAGTGACGGTTCGTTGGTCAACTGGAAGCTCCACGATCTTTTCGTTTTCCATGAGTGGGGTTCTCCATTTGGTGAGTGTTGATTCGGGATCTTTCCATAACACATCCATGCCTGGAGCCCGGCCTGGAGGTTTACCTTTATTGTCTGGGTGGTTCATGTCATTCGAGTATGGAATTCCAAAGTATGTATCGAAGCCATTCTTTTGAGGGAGAGTTTCAGGATGATGGCCAAGATGCCATTTACCGAAGGCTGCCGTNGCATAACCTTGGCCCTTCAAATGATCGGCGATAGTGTGTTCTGTGGGATTTAATCCTTTAGTAGATGATGGAAAGAGAACGTGCTGGTGCATTCCGACACGTTTTGGATAACAGCCGGTAAGCAGAGCGGCACGGGATGGAGTGCAGACGGGAGATGCTACCATAAAATTGGTAAATTTTCGTCCTTCCTTGGCCATACGGTCGATGTTTGGAGTCTTTATCTTAGTTGACCCAAAACAGCTGAGATCACCGTAGCCCTGATCATCTGTAAAGATGATGATAAAGTTTGGTTTATCGTTAGCCGCATGAACACACAGAGGGGCAAGAAGAAGAATTAAAGTAATAGTAATAGAAAAGAAATATCTGAACATTGGTGAATTGAAACTGAGGCTANGGGTTATAGTCAAGGTGAAAGCATGAGACAACACCATTTATTCAANAGGCTTCTGGAGTTGTGATGATTTTTCAAATTGCTGTTGCAATGAAGTTGTTTGGTTTGGTAGGTCTAATTAATATGAAAGTGAAATTTATAATCCCTTTATTGGNNGTNNTAGTATTAAATATTCAAAGTTTACTAGGAGAATCCAAAGAGAAAGGTGAAGCACTAATTAGGGAAAGCATGACTCTTTTCATCGATGAGGCTGTGATATCAGGTTCAGTCACAGCAGTTGCAAGTGATAGAAAATTATTAAGTCTCGAAAGTTACGGGTATTCAAATA
>PAHQ01000102.1 GCA_002705125.1 Verrucomicrobiales bacterium
AAAATGATTTTAAAGTTATCACTTCCACCAGCCGTGATCATTTCCTTAATATCTTCTAAAAGATTCAAGGTTAAATTACTATCACCATGACCATAAATTATTACTGTCCATGTAGTATTACTATCAGGCGCAGGAGAGGGCCCTATTACAATATTTTTTCTGCCACCTTCATCTCTTATATTGTCTTGCCATGCGAGTTGATATGATCCAGGAGGTATCGGTCTTTTAAGTCCATATTCAATCGTATATTTTGAATCAATTTTCCCTTTGTATTCTTGAGACCATACAAAAGTGTTATCTTTGACCAAACCAACCCATAAATCATTATTACTACCATTAGTCTTAAAGCCTGAATACTCAGCAATGAATGGTTCGAATTGAATAAAATTTAGAGCATTACCCTGTCCATTACCACTCTCAACTTTCACTATTGGAGGTTCTGCATAAGCACTAATTATTCCAAAAAAGGTTATCAAAAAGGCTAGACTGTAATATTTTTGAGCTATCATTTCTGCAAATTTTAGCGCAGATAATAATAAAAAAAAGCGCAGATTTTAATCTATCAAAAATGCATTAAGACAATATTGATTCTCCCTGTTATTAGGTTAAATTAGCTACCCCCCAATTAAATTCAATAGAACCTCAAATCATGAAACTCTTGTTACACTCATTTCTAGGGCTTGCCCTAATCTTCAATCTTTCGGCACAGGCTGACAAAGCTAAAACTGAAAGCAAAAAAGAAACCACCGAACACAAAGACATGAAAATTGTCAGTTATCTTATTGGTGCTGACATTGGGTCTAATATGAAGAATGCTGAACTCGGCATTGAAGTGGAACGCTTCATTGAAGGTTTCAAGGCTTCTGTCGCTGGAAAGAAAATTGAATTCTCCGACGAAGACAAGCAAAGAATCCTAGGCGCATTCAGTGCAGACCGCCAGGCTATCTCTCGCAAACAATCTCAGATGAAGGCCTTTGGATTAGATTCGATCGAAGCGTGGGATAAGCTCGCTGCAAAAAACAAGTCAGACGGAGAAAAATTCTTAGCATCTAATAGCAAGAAAGAGGGAGTTAAAACACTGCCAAGTGGACTTCAGTACCAAATCCTTAAATCTGCTGATGGCGCAATACCAAAGGCAACTGACAGAATCAAAGCAAGGTATAAAGGCACGCTACTTGATGGTAAAGTCTTTGATCAGACCAACGGAACGACTCCTCGTCAATTCAGCGTTCGTGGTGTTATCAAAGGTTGGACAGAGGCCCTTCAAATTATGCCAGTCGGTTCAAAATGGAAACTCTTCATTCCGTCTGATCTTGCTTATGGAGACATGGGAAGACGCCCACCCATTGGTCCGAACTCAACACTTATTTTTGAAATGGAGCTTGTTGAAATCACACCGACTCCATCTCGAGTGCCTACCGTTAGACCAGGAAAGAAAGTAGGTTCTTCTCCTAGTGGTGCCAAGCCTCGTAAACCAATTACCGCGACCACACCTCCAGTCGCTGTTGAGTTTCCAAAAGAAAAAGGCGGGAAAATTAAAGTGACTCCAGTCGATCCCAAAACAGGAAAAGCGACAGGTGAAACAAAACTCATCGACCCTAAGAAAAAGAGCACTAAAAAATAGTATTCTATTTCTTCAATATTTTCCTTTTGAGGTTTCAAAGGTTTTAAACAAATCACTCTCTTAATTGGAGCGATTTGTCACTTTATCTCGTACTAATAAATATGAATAAAAATAGTAATAGTGTTGGCATTATTGGACTGGGCATTATTGGGAGCAGAATAGCAAAAACACTGCAACAAAAGGATTGGCGAGTATCTGTTTGGAACAGAACTTCAGGCAAGGATCCAAATGCTTTGGAATCACCGGCCGAAGTGGCTAGAAAATCAAATGTTTTGCAAATTTTCGTGAGAGATGGGGAGGCGCTGCACCAAGTCATTGACAGTATCGAGTCAAACCTGACTGCTGATCACATCATCGTTAACCACGCCACCGTCTCACTTGAGGATACAAAATCGGCCAATGAAAGAATTATATCTCGAGGAGGATCCTTTCTCGATTGTCCTTTTACTGGTAGCCGAGATGCTGCTGCGGCAGGACTGTTAAATTATTATGTAGGTGGAGATCAACCGACCCTCGAAAAGGTTCACTCATTACTATCAGCAAGCTCTAATAGTGTAACGCATCTCGGAGAAGTTGGAACAGCTACTGTATTTAAAATAGCCACTAATATGATTTCTGCGACTACCGTGGCAATACTTTCAGAATCACTTGCTGTTTGTGAGGCAGCTGGTGTGAAAATTGAAAAAATGTCAGACGCTATGAAAGTAAATGCTTGTTCTTCAGGGCTCACTAATATGAAGCTACCTACAATGCTAGAAGGAAACTATGAGCCTCACTTCTCTCTAAAGAACATGCTTAAAGACGCAAATTTTGGACTCACCATGGCCGACATTGAGGGAATTAATCTGCCGGTCTTAAAGGCTGCTGCACAAAGTATGCAATCGCAAATGGATAAAGGGCAAGACGATGAAGACTATTCGGTGATATACCGTAACTTCACAGAATAATTGCTTTTTAGATCTAATGAAAAGAATAGATTTATCCAGGCGTGCAAAATACCGTATTACTGGTCAGGACAGAATTAGGTACCTTAATGGTCAAGTAAGTAATGACGTTAATAAGGTTACTCCAAATAAATCCATTTCTGCTTGTGTTACGACTGCCAAAGGAAAGCTCGAAGGTCATATATGGATTGGCATGGAGGAGGGTAACGATGCCCTTTTAGTCGATACCGATCTGGATCTTCGAGAATCTCTAATGATTAGATTATCAAAATATATAATATCAGATGATGTTGAAATAACTGACATTACTGATGACTTCCTATTACTACATGATCTAGAACCTGAAGATGTCGATGGAGTCCTATCAAAAAGGTATGGCAGTGAAGGCCATGACCATTGGAAAAAAGCCGATGACCTAGTTTCGGGTGCAGACTGGATGAGTGAAAGTAGTCTTGAGGAATACCGTATACTTCATGGTATTCCTGCGTGGAACTCTGAACTAAATTTAAATACTTTGCCTCAAGAAGCCTTATTGGATAAGGTGAGCGTGGATTTCCATAAAGGTTGTTATGTCGGACAGGAAATTATCTCCAGACTTGAGAGTGTTGGCCAGGTAAAGCGTAAATTAGTAGGACTAAAATTTAATGATGGACCATCACCGGAACCCGGTTGGGAACTAATGGATCAAGACAATGTNAAAGTTGGTAACGTCACCAGCGTCTGTTCAAGAGAAGGTGANNTTATCGGATTAGGATACGTAAAAAGGGATAAATTACCTGTAAAAACTAACAATAACAAAAATAATCTTTCCTCTGAAGTCATGATACGGCATACTCTTTTTACAAACTCTCAATAATTTGTAAAAAGTTATGAAACGATTCTTTATTCNAGGAGCCATTTTACTATGGTTGCTTTTTCTTAATGCGNGTTACAGCGGNGCTTTCATATACGATCTTGTTCAACCTGGACAAAGAGAATTTATTCTGGATAAAGCAGAATTAATTAGTGATGCGCATGAAGAGGAGATTAGAACTACCGCCGATAAAATTCTGACAGAAACAGCAAATCCAATCATTGTTGTAACGATCAACAAAATGTCAGATCATGTTGAAAATGAAAACTTTAGAATCGAAACCTTTGCTCATTTCCTTTTCGATCAATGGGAGATCGGTAATGTTCAAGCTGAGGGTTTTGATCCTGAGACTTTAAATAGAGGTATNCTTTTACTTATTTCAAAGGGAGACCGTAAAGCCAGAATACAACTCGGTGCAGGATGGGGCCGTAGGCATGATTCACATTGTCAGAAAATAATGGACCGAAGAATTATACCAAAATTTAAAGCCGGTGATTTTTCTGGAGGCATAAAATCTGGATTCGACAGTCTAGCACAAATGCTCTCTGATGGATCCGCTAATGGATATGAAGGTATTAGTTATGATGAGCCAACAAGAGAAAAAACTAAAGGTGACTACATGTTATACATTGGGCTTATTGTTCTTGGTATTTTTACCATTGTATCACTTTTGAGGAAAGGTCAGAGTGGATACGCTTGGATCTTTTGGGCAGCAATTTTTGGAATACTATTTTTTATCCTNAAAGNAATGGCNTCAAGTGGTGGTGGCGGCGGGGGTGGTGGTGGCTATTCAGGTGGGTCTTTTGGTGGAGGCGGCTTCTCGGGTGGTGGTGGAGCATCGGGGGGGNGGTAATTTAACAGGAAAAGNTGATAAATAGATGAAAAAAGCGAGCCAACATTTTACTGAAGAAGAAAAAAAGAAAATCTCTCAAGCTGTAAAAGATGCAGAATCTAAAACAGCTGCTGAAATAATTCCTGTTGCTGCAACTAGCTCAGGTCGTTATGACCGCGCTGAAGATATTATAGGATTGGTTATTGGCATCATAGTAATGGTCAATGTTCTAGCCTTTGCTCCAAAATATGATGGAAGTACCGCTATTGCCTCTTGGTCTGATAGCCTTTTAGAACAAGCACCTTTCAATCTTTTTCTGATTGCATTAATTATTGCAGGTTTTGCTATTGGCGCAGCAGTTGCAAACCGAATAGGGTGGCTAAAAAAATTATTTACGCCTTCAAGTGAAATGAAAGACGAAGTCATCAACAAAGCTTCACAAATTTTTTANGATCAAAGAGTCCACCATACATCCGCAGATTCCGGACTTTTGATATTTATTTCATTCTTAGAAAAAAGAGCTGTTATATTCACAGATGAAAAAATAGAAAAAGATCTAGGCATCAAAANCATTGAATCTTTATGTGACAAATTAACTGACTCATTNAGACAAAAAAAGAGNCCAAGTGATTCTATGATTNAAATTATTGAAGAAGCTGGAACTCTTTTAGCGGAACTGTTGCCGAGAGATAATGCAGATGAGAACGAACTTAGCGACGCTCTTGTTTGTATTGATTAACTAAAGAATTGATGAGGTTAGAATTAAAGGTCGTGAGGAGTGAAGAAATTGGCCAATTTTCCTANNCCTTGATTAATCTCTCCCCAAAATTCTATCTCAAGATTAATGCTAGCAACAGCGCATGTGATGAAAGAGTCAATATCACAATCATTGATTAAATGATGGCAAAGTTCATGTGATCCAGGGTTATGAGATACTATCATTATACTCTCAATACCTTTATTCTCTTCAGTATTTGATATGACTTTTTCGAAGTCACTAATATTCGCCAAATAAAGTTCTGAACTATATTCTATCATGGACAGATCATAACTTATTTCAACAGCAATAAGTTTAGCCGTAGTGGCTGCGCGAACAGCTGTACTAGAAATTATTCTATCGGGTATTGNNCCTCTTCTCATGATCTCTGCTCCAACTTTAGGAGCTGCATTCAAACCTCTTTCATTGAGGGGTCTATCATGATCGTTGTCATCTGTGTTCCACGATGATTTTGCATGCCTAACGACAGTGAGCGTTTTCATTGGATCTTAATAATTTTTTTGCTCGTGGGAAAATCTTGATTGTAAACATCAAGAAATGCCTTCATATCATTTTTCATTAAGTACATCTTCCCTCTAATTATCTTTTGTTCTCCCGGCTTAAGCCCGCCAATTCTAAAGTCGTTATGAATACAACGGATGACTCCTTGAAATAATTCCTGAGAAGGGTCCCAAACACTAGCTAATAACCATTCTTTGTCCTCTGAAATACATCCAATAATATTTTTATAGGGAACTACTGGATGAAGCGGTCTGGGATTCACATCATTTCTATTCACACCAATAGGGCACCAAACCTGGCCGGGTATATATCTGGCTTTTAGCTTCCAATTTTTAGTTGGAAGGAAATCA
Organism: Verrucomicrobiales bacterium; assembly: GCA_002705125.1. Classification (GTDB taxonomy): domain Bacteria; phylum Verrucomicrobiota; class Verrucomicrobiia; order Verrucomicrobiales; family DEV007; genus EC70. The sequence continues at coordinate 5,883 of PAHQ01000102.1, forward strand.
GGAATGTCGTTCTTGTCTTGAAAAACAAAGCAACTTTTAATATAAGCATACTTATCATCGGTATTTTTAGCACCTTTCCCAGTGAACTCACCCACACGAATACAGGGTTGAGCCCAATGGGCTTCCGACATTTTGTCTGTTGGGTTTTTAGCGATTAGATCAAAACTAATACCTGTTTTTTCAGTCTTAATTAAATGATCAACAATCACTCCATCATTTAAATAACAACGTAATTTTAATTCATTGCGTTCTTTATTGATGGAGACCATTTCGGTGCGATGACCTATCACTGTTTTTTCCCATGCCCTCGCTGTTGAACCTGCACGACAGTAAGCCTCTATGTACCAAGTATCTAATTTCCCTTCAGGAATACTAGGATGATAAACACTAAGGATATTATCTTTCCATTCGAGAGTTAAATTTGAATTAAAGATTTCCTTGCCACCAGCAATAGTTAACAGAAATAAAAATCCTAATTTGATATAATAGAAAACTTTTATTTTTGAGTTGGAATAAAAAATCATTTGGATCTGATCATCATACAAATATGATTTTAAAACTAAAACAACTATGAACTAAATGCTCTAAAGTTTTAAATATTAGTTAATATGAAAATATCATATTTATTGAATGATTCTTACACGATAAAAAATACTAAGGAAATTACCAGTATTCTGGTCCGAAAATGTGGTGGTTCCACTGCCTGAAGCTGAAACATTTCCTAATTGATCCCAGTTAATTAGGTCAGTACTTTTTTCCACTTGATAATTCTTACCTTCAATACTTGACCATGTAATCAAGACGTTACCATCCTCAGATTCTGTTACTGATTGTATCTTGAGCCTAGAAGAAAAATCCAAAGGGTCAGTTCCCATGGCTACTTCATCTCCGTCCAAGAAACCGTCATTATCAGTATCTGGATCCTTAGGGTTTGTACCTAGTGCAAGCTCAACTGAAGCAACCAACCCGTCTCCATCATCATCACCATCAACGGTAGGTTCTCTACCAAAGTTTGTAGCCTCAGAATTAAATTTACTTTCAATTCCAGATTGGCTAAGCGCCCTATCATAAACTTTTATTGAAGCGATAGATAATGAAGCAGAAACAGAATTATTACGCGTTCCGTTCCCTTCATTTTGAGCACCGATAACGATAGGCAAAGCTTGGCCCGAAGTGCTTTTAGCATATACGTTGAGTGGGCCATGATTGATAAATTCAACTTCTTTGGAATTTAGATACAGTCTAGAAGTCCCAGCTCCATCATAAGTGTATGAAATATGGGTCCACTTGCCCTCTTCTTCTGTATTATTCCATCCCGCAGAATAAGCACCTCCCCAGTGCTCTACACCGCCATAAATATTTTGAGTTCCATGATTTAAAGAAACAAGTCCTCCTAACGTGCCAGATTGCCGCCCCCATGAAATCACGGATTCCTGAGTGCCTGCTTCTGGATTAAAAATCCAAGCCTCAATAGAATGAGGGTTATTTCCAAGAATAGAATCAGGTGCAGAAGGACCAACTAACCAGTCTCCTTGACCATGAAATGAAACTGCCCTCACGCCTTGAATATCCTCTACAACAGGACTCTCAATCTCGGGTTTAAAAGTGCCTCCAGATAAGCCTGCATTTTGCCATGAACTTAAGGAACCCAAATCCATTGACCGAGAATCTATAAAAATCTGTAAACCATCTGCAATGATCAGATTAACGGGAATAACTTCAGGAGAACCCAACGAATTACCCGCATCTATAGTTATGTTTCCACTATATGAACCACTCGCCAAATCAGCTGTAGAAAATGTAATGACGTGTCTTTTGAGGTCTAAAGGTCCAGAAGATGAACTTTGACTAGGAGTTATCCCAAACCAAGAAACATCAGAAGATAAACTGTAATCCATCATGACTCCAGAAACCTTATTACTGACATCAATGTAAACATCTTCTGCATTTTGCCCCTCTCGAGTGGCAACTGTCATCTCGTTACTACTAATGTTTAATTCTGGACGAATTATCTCAATTCTAATTGGAATTTCATAGGGAGAGTTATCAGCTGTATCACTTGATATTGTAATAACCTCCTGATAAACACCTGCCTCTAAAGAACTGGTATCAAATGTTATTGTGTGATTATTTGTATCAGTAAGCCCAGTAGATGATCCTACAACTGGGTCAACAGCAAACCAGGCTGCAGGATTTGCAGAAATGTCGTAGCTAAGTTCATTGATGCCAAAATTGGCTACCGTAAAACTAACATTAGGAGCGTTTACACCAATCTGAACTGTTGTGGATACAGAGGTAATATTTGTATCGATTCTGGCAGCAGTCGGCGGAAGAATACTTATTCCCGGAGTCCCTCCTATATTCTCAGAAATTTCCCAGTTCTTGGGTTCGTTAGCGAACTCATTTACGAATACCCTTTCAATAGATCGTCCCGAACTTGACTCAGGTGTAGGCCAAGATTCTGAAGCAAGATACCTGACTGAATCTATAGTAATAAAGCTAGGATCTAATTCCTCTGGCTCCGGCATCTGCAACCGAATATTCTCTCCATCTTTCTGAAGTGAACCTGAAAAAGATCCATACACTGGAATCTCGGAAGGAATAGAATTATTAATGCGAAACATTAGGGGGTCTCCGCTAACTATGAGAGCAACTCCACTCTGCGGAAGGACCTGGTTAGGAGGGAATTCATAGGAAAGACCACCAATTTTCCACACACTCTCTGAATTGGAAGGGTCAAATAAATTTACACTTTTACTACTAATGTTCTGAATCTCTATCCAGCTCATTTTATTGGGCTCGTTCTGATACATTATTTCTGTAATGACTACTGGGCCAACTAATGGGGACCCATTTTCAGAACCTAAGGACGTATTCTCTAGGGGAGTAAAGTATTCTTCACCCTCCGAATTAATGTATTGGCCAAAAGAAACTCCGTTCCTAGAAGCTCCAAATTCCTGCTCAGCTGCATAATATTGAGGTTGATCATTATTAGCTTCAATTAGGTAGACTTGGTCACCTCCCGAGCTAATAGCAAATTCTGAATCAGAGGGTTCACCCGCATCGGGATTCCATAAGCCATTTGGATTAAATTCGGGCTCATCAAAAACAACGAACCCTTGAGGAGGCACTGAGGTTCCTACAGGAATTCTATACTTCTTCCAATTAGCGTCCGAATCAGAAATGTACCAGCCTGAAATATCTATGCTTGAGTTGGATAAGTTCTTAATCTCAATAGTATCAAGTGACGGCAAATCAGTATGACTAAGAACTTCTGTTATGATTAAAGAATTATCAATAACTCCACCCCCTTTTCCTGGAGAACCACCAAACTCATAACTCGCTCTCCAGTTATTCTCATCATCATAATCAGCTTCAGTATCAATAATAACCAAACTACTACCACCACCATCAGCACGTTCTGCCCATCCTCTGTTGTTATCATATTCAAAACGGTGAATGATGTTACCATCAGGGTCCCTAAGTACTATCTGCTCTCCTCCATTAGAAAGCGAACCTCCAGCCCAGTCAGACACGATAACCGGTCCGTTGCCGTAAATGGATTCAAACCCAACTCGATCATTTGTAACAATAATTCTCTGACTTGGGCTCATGACGAAATCAGGCAAAATAAGTTCATTAAATGGTGCCCCCTGATCAAATCTGACGCCTGAAAGATTAATCGGAACGGTTCCAGTATTAGTTAGCTCTAGGTATTCAAGACCGGTCTTTCCAGGAGCATTATACATAATCTCCGTAATTCTTAAGGAGTCGAGATAATCATTTGAAAGTGCCGGATCAACCAACATGACATAATCAAAATCAAATTTTGCATTTGTATTTGAACTGTCAGACGCAGCGAAGATACCACCTTTAACACCAGTAGTATTAACCGGTAGATTGCGAGAGTAGACTTCTATCCATTCACCAGGTTCTCCTCGATACTCAAAAATGAGCTTACGGTCCGCTCTACGAATTCGAATCTTCGCATTTCCCTGATTCCATGATTTTGAAACTTGTTGAGAGTAGCTACTGCCTGTTGACCTTTTAACTCTCAAGTAATCTCCATCCTCCATTGCAAAAACGTAGCGCCTAGTGCCAAAACCTTCTTGGAGCTCTACCATTAACCCGCTGATAAAATCTCCTTGCTGCAAAGTATCAAGACTCATATCAGTTTGCAGTGACCAGTCTGTGGATTGAGGGATATTTCTCCAAATAATTGGATGCGTAGGATTCGACATCGTTAGTCTTTTGGCTGAGCCCTCGGGCATGCTAAGCACTAAACTACCAGGTTTATCGCTAAGAGAATACCAAGACAAATTAGATCCAGATCCAGTAGGCTCAATATTTAAGGTAGTCCAGTAATCCTCCAATAACGGATTGTTAAAACTACTCCAACCCGAATCTGCGTAAACCGCAACCTCACGCATCATCTGGGATGATTTTCCATTGGTATCGGTGGCATTAACCATGAATTGATATAGCCCTGGTGAACCAAAACTGGAATCAATAGATGAGGATCTTAAATCTGTAACGGAATTACCAGTGGAAGGTAATATTTCCCAATCAAAGCTTAGCTCTGTGCCCTCGGGATCATAACTAAGTGAGCCATCAATATTCAAAGTTTTAGTTACATTCAAGTTGAATGAAGAAGGGTCAGCTTCTAACAATATTACAGGATCAGCATTGCCTGTTTTATTAACAGTAAATGTTTCTGATCCAACAATTTTGCCACTCGCGTCGACTGCTTGAACTTTGAGTTGATTGGCACCTTCACGTAGTCTTATTCCACTCAGTCCCCAGGATGTTTGATTGGTAAAATTTGATACGGCTTCGGGATGACCCTCGACCTGAATGTCAAAAGACTCCCATCCACTAGTGCCAGAAAGTGAGATCGTATCAGAACTAGTAGAAGTGGAGCTACCGTTACCGGTTGTAACATTGAATGAAGAATTAAAAGCCGAACCAATTTCATTCCTAGCTCTACCAGCTCTACTATTATGCCAATTTGTATATGTGCTTTCATTGCTTCTGTAAGAATCCGATGCCTCTTCCTCTAGATCAAACCATGTCTGCATTCTTGGCCCTGTAGCAGCATAGTCATTAATCATTTTTCCTAAGTAATAATTCACTCTTTGGCGGACATAAGGTTTGTCGAAGTAATTTCTAACACCTGAAAGATTACCAAAAAAAGCAGCGCCAGAATCACCAAAAGTAAGATCAGAATCCCACTGTATCAGCATCCATTTTCCATCATTATACCTACGCAAAAAGTAACCATTTTTTCCACGGTTCCTTGTTAAGGTATCCCAATCATCTACCCACCCTCGTACGACAGCATTGGCCGCCATCATATCTATGTCCGACATTCTTTCAATTTCTTCCCTCGTGAAAGAATTTGTTCCTACTTTATTAACCCATGTAGCAAATGCGGAATAGTCATACTCTGTTTCTCTGGACCGCTTAATCCATTCTGCGTGATATCGCTCAGGTTCATAAGTGCCCTTCCAAGACCAATCTGCGTTGCGATTTTGCCTACCCCAACCATCATCAAACCACCATTCATCATCAATTCTATAGAGTTCTCCTTTCTGACCGTCTTCCCAATTTCTCTTTAAAAAGTCATTAGCATTTGGCTCGAGGTCTTCTTTTAAACTTGCAGAACCACCATTAATAATTGTTCTGACGAACTCATGTTCATTGGCAGGATGACCAAATAAGTAAAGCCAATGCCGTATAATGCGCCCATGATAGGCCCTGCCTCCACCGGCATCAGAATCAATGGAACGTTTTGAGTAACCTCTGAATCGCTTATCACCAGGAGTTTTCCATTTTGCCTTGGATAAACCATTGCCATCATCTCTCGTCCAAGGACTGCCACTCTTTCGAAGTTCACAATTATAAATAATGTCTCTCTCATTAGATATGAAAGTTGCATTAAAATACTGATTAGACAGTCTTGGAAAATCATAATCTCTTGATGATCCACCTCCTGTATTTGTGTTCGAAGAATTACGATCGTACTCAGACATTACAAATCTCTGTACCCTTAGATCAGTTGGAATATTACTATTATCCACTACCCACATAGCAGGTAATTCAGGCGCAGGGCCTGGGCTATAAGAAGTGCTAGTTCCACTTGCTGCTCGTACATAAAACTGAACAATCGTATTATCACTTTGATATTGATTAAGTGTCGCAGTGTAGATTCCATCTCCTGCTAATTCATCACCATTATTTCCATTATCATTCATAGGAGATGATTGATAATTCTCGTTCCCAGAACTCGTGGATCGGCGGTGATAAACATTAACCGAGCTTATCGGAGAGTAGGAACTTACTTTTGCTGTTATAAGCACTGGATCAGAGGAAGTTGGAACAGCAGGACTGTGGGCTAATTGTGAAACAGTTGGAGCTGGTGAGGATATAGAACTCGTATTCACTGATCCAGCAGTGCCAAGGTTTTTTGGCAACTTTAAATGAAGCACACCTCCAAATGAACGATCCCAAGTATTTACTACGAGAGTTGGCTTACCTGATATCCAACGAGCCTGGCAAGTAAACCTTAAATTATCATTTCTGCTGATCTGAGTAATATCAATTTCACACCTGTTAGCTTTATTATCTCCGTGACCTGATGAGATAATATGAAATTCATTTCCAATTTTATCGCTAGCATGATGAGTGCCTTGGCAAAGCCACCCATTAGAGCCATTTCCATTCCGAGAAACAGTCTCTCCGCCACCAGGTAATATATTTGTAGTGCTATTATTTCTTGTTAGCGCAACATTCTTAAGTGCTAAATGAGCATCGCCTACAGCAAAAATATGCAATTCCTCGTAATCACTAGAAGAACCACGTGTGTTAAGCTGTTGATACTGCTCACTAATATTAAAACTCTGCCAGCTAGATTTATTACTTTCATCTGAGTCTGCCCATGCAGAAGGGTCCGCATTATCCATATCCGGGTGCCTTAATTCTAGTGAACTTCCCCCACCAGCAGCTAATCTTGGCCAGTCTCCTCCAGTATGATAATGAAGTTTATCAACCGTATTTCCCCACTGGTCAGCCAAGCGAATGAATTCACCTCCATTAGCAAGATTACCCAAGTAAGGACCCAGAACTGTCGCATTCGGAAACGCAGCAGCAGTTATTTGAGGGTTTGCCGCTACAACTAAATAACCGTTAGATGGGAGTATAGTGCCACCAGGAAAATTATAATCCACTCCATCGGTGAAAGCCCAAGCGCTCAAATCAATTGACTCATTACCCTTATTAAAAAGCTCAATAAATTCACCATCCCTCTCACCAGTAACGGGCTCGACCATCAATTCATTGATGACAACATTTGAAAAACGATCCGGATCATTAGAAGCATTTTTAGTGCCCGAAAAACCTATATAAAAATCTCCAGATCCGTCTGGATAAGCTTGCTGAAAACTTTGCCCGTCTTCCAGACTAACTGAACAAGCGTCCAAAACCGTGTTGGATGAATCTATTAAGAATAACTTAATTGAATTCCCGGAGGATTCAAACTGAGCAGGAATGACAATAAATTTTTTCGCAAGAACAGACCCTCCTAACTCCACCTTATCAGAAAAATCGTTTTTACTAGTTAGCCATAAACCTTGAGTTGAAATAGAAGATTCACCAAGATTGGTCAACTCTACCCACTCCACAATACCATTTTCATTGTAGTGAATTTCATTGATTTTTAAATTTTTCCCCAGACCACTAGAACTCTCGTTTGGCAGATCACGAGTTGGTGAAGTGAAAAGAAACCAAGACCCTCCTCCCGCCGGCTTTCGTCCAAGTGATCTGCCGTCTAATGGCATTTGAGTACTAACTGCGTTAGCAACGGTATTACCGTCTGGCTTTGTTAAGTAGACAGTTGTTGTTGCAGAAACACCGAGTGATGATTCACTGAAACTTACAGAGGCAAATTCACCGGAAGCTATCGTTAAATTACCTGGAATTCTTTTCTTAGTCAGGTTTGAAGCTCTATCACTAATATACCAATTGCTCAGATTCACGCTTTGATTGGTGGGGTTATAGAACTCAACAAAACCTGATTCATTATTCGAAGGAAGAATTTCATTAATGATAATGGTAGGCGCACTAGGAGCAGAAAGACTTACTTTTGCACCAAATATAAAGTCTGAGCTAGAATTGTTGGTTTGACGACCAGCTGCTGCAATAACATTTTTTCCATTTACTAGTGGAGGGTTGGCTAACGAAATGACTCCTAATTCCTCTTCAGCGTTAGTCACAACTCTTTCTGCAGTCGTAGTATGACTAGCTCCACTGGACGTTGCAACCCCACCAATCCATTGACCATTTAACCA
>PAHQ01000103.1 GCA_002705125.1 Verrucomicrobiales bacterium
TAATCACCTTAAAGCTTAGATCAACTAAATTCCTTTTCTAGCATTTTTTAATAAAATACCTTATTTTGTAGATCTTTTGGCAAGTATGAGGCGATAACAAAGTGATGACTTTTTTTCAAAAAACAGCTTTAGCTGCACTGCTAGCTACAATTTTTCTTTTATATGTAGGAGCTATTGTAAGAGCTACTGGTTCTGGTTTGGGTTGTCCAGATTGGCCAAAGTGCTGGGGTGTATTGATTCCGCCAACCAGTTTAGATCAAGTCGATTTCGATAAGTTGAACATAGAAAAATTTCAAAGGCGTGATCCAACTATTACTAAGGAAACATTATCTGCAGAGTTCAACCCTGTTCATGTTTGGGTGGAATTTATAAATCGATTAGTCAGTTTGCCGGTAGGTTTGTTTACCCTCGCGACTTTTCTTTTTAGTTTTCAGTTTTTGCGTAAGCGAAAATCTGTCTTTTTTGGGTCACTGTTTGCCTTGCTCTTGGTATTAACGAATGCTGTTTTGGGAGCCATTGTTGTTCGCTCAGGATTAAAGCCAGGAGTAATTACATTGCACATGGCCTTAGCAATTATTTTACTTTGTGTTTTCGTTTTTGTTATTTATCGAGGTGGTGACAGGGTGCCTTTTGTGAACTTTGGTTCTAAAGGGCCAATAAGATCACTCCTCATTGTTCTTTTTATCGGCTGTGTTGCCGAGGGAGTTATGGGTTCTCAGGTTAGAGAAATTACTGATGAGTTAGCCCTCAAGTTTAAAGATACACCAAGAGATGAATGGCATCAGACTCTTGAGCAAAAATCTATATACCTTCTGCACCGGAGTTTTTCATGGGTTATCCTTATAATTGGAATAATCTTGTATACAAAAACAAGAAAGACAACGGGTGACCTAGGCCAGTTAAGCCTGAAAGTTGTTTTTGGGATTATACTTGCTCAGATGTTTTTGGGCATACTTATGTCCCATGTATCTGTTCATCCCGTAGTGCAGGTACTTCACATCGGGCTATCTTCAATATTAATTGTAGCTCTATTCTGGCTAATCCTTGCCAGTAAAAAGCATGAACATACCAAGCTAGTATAGCTTTAGTCTTTTACTTAACGGTTGGAAGGTAACGATAATAGACTTCAAGCATTAAGGTGCAGAGAGCCGTTGAGTATATCTTACCATCTTGACCGACTTGACCATGACCATTTGAAGCTGGCCATGAACCATCCTTTTCTTGGGCCGCAGCCATGACTTCCTGGTAAGATTTATTAAAGTCTTTCCAATGTTTGCCCTGTTTTTGAAAAGCAGCTTGTGAGTGGTAGTACCAAGAGTAAGCGGCATTAGGTTGAAAATTCTTTGGGTTTTTGCTGTTGATAAGATCAAGTGCTTTGTCTTCCAACTGGGAAGGAGCTCCAAGCATTCTCGCACAAACTGCTCCTACGCCTGTTAAACTTAGTTTTCCTTTCTGGCCGTCTTGGACTCTGTATTTCCAATAACCATCAGTTCCATTAGGGTCTTCAGCGGCTTTTAAATACCTTACAGCTTTTTTCATCGCCGTTTCTAAGCCTGAAAACTTAATTCCCGTGAGTTGGGCTCCTTTTAACGCCTGAACGTTCCAACCTGAAACTGATAGATCTCCAGTCCCGTTGCTTCCATAAGAATAGAGCCATCCGCCGCCATTGGTTTGGCCTTCAATAATGACAGGAACAGCTTTTTTAAGGATTGGAGAAATTCTTGGAAACGGTTTGCGAGCATTCTTGTTCATCGAATAGGCTTCGGCGAGAGAATAAACAGCAATTCCGTGTTCGTAAGATAAGTTTCTGTCCATGGAAGTTGACATCCTACCTTTACCTTTGTCTCCAACATTAACTAGGTAACCAATTGCCTTTGCAACAGTTTCACCAAATTCAGGTGAATCGACTGTTTCGCAATGACCTGAATAAGCGAGTAGAGCGAATGCTGTCATGGCAACAGGAAATTTAGTTCCAAAATTTCCATCGGGTTGTTGTTGTGTCTTGAGCCACCTTAAGGCTTTAAGAACTTGTTTGTCCATTGATGCTTTGCCGCCTGCTTTACGAAGTCTAGCTATTCTGTCTGCCGAATTACAGCGGCCTTTCATGACGCCAGGAACTCCCATACCTCCACCAAGACCATCACCAAAACCTCCGCCGCCAAAGCCATTTCCAAATGATGACCCGATGTCAGGGGATTCAATGTCAAAAGAAGGAACGGATATAGGTGATGAGGTGTTTGCAGTTATGGCGCTACTGGGATTCGAAGAAGGCTTGGAAGGCTTTTGTCTAACGCTTTGGACAAAAGTTTTCTTTTCTACAACAGCTTTTGATTCTCCTTGAGTAGCGGCAACTACTAGTTCTATTTCTTCAGCTTTAAAATTATTAATGGCCCAAACTCCAAGAATTAATAAAATTAGTCCAACTATTGCAGCGGATATTCCAAATGAAACTTGCTTGTTTCTTCTTTGGATTCTAGTAACGACATCCTCCATGTCTACCTGGTCTCCAAAATATGAGTCGTTAGCCGCGTAGGCGGGATCAGGTACAAATCCTTGATGGGATGAAGGTTGGTTTGGGTCTTGAGGTGTTTGCTGCATTGCCTTTATTGGTTTTGCTTTTAAAGAAGGGTGTTTCACCTTCATCAAATGTATTCTCTTATTTTTCTATAATAGTTCCGGCACAAGGTAATGCCAAGTTTTGATTATCAAACGTAAAACGCCAATCTCGCGTTGATATTAGGTTTAAATTAATGATTATTTATAAGAAATTCGTGTCTTTCCCTGATTTTGCGCCAAATTCACCCTAAATCACACATCATTTTCCTAAGATATGTTCCAATTAAAAACTAATCTAATTCTCATTTTTTTTATAATTGGGCTGTGTTCATGTCAGTCTCTCAAGCAAGAAGATGAACTGATTGATGAAGTTCCAGGAGATGGTCTTCTTGGGGCTAAGCTTATGGCCTTGAATGATGCTATGGATAATCTATCCGATGATGATAGAAAATTCGGAACCAGTGAATATGATGCTTATGGAATTGCAGATAGTAATTCTCTCCATAATAAAGCGATCATTAAAATTTTAGCTGATCGCAAACCGCCTATAGTAGATGCTTCAGAATTCTATACGCGTTCAAGTAATTCTCAGTGGATGGGTGGTCGTCCTGTCATGAAGTGGGTCACTGAAGCCACTAAGGATCCAAGGCACCCGCTCAGAGCTAATGTGTTAGTGGGTTGGATGCACAGTCAGATAATTAACCAATTCTATACATACAAACTTGAGTATGATGGTGTGGTGTGGACAATCCTTGATGTTGAAAGATTGGACCTTTGATTCTGTGTCTTAAGTCTTATAAGAATTATTTTATAGTCAAGTAACCTTGCATTATCCGCCAGTGTCCAGGGAATGTGCATACGTAAGGATATTTGCCTTTCTTGAGTGGTCCTAATTTGATAATTTCCACTGCACCAGGATCAAGCAGTTTACTGGATCCTATGATCTCATTTATCTCGGGTACGTAATTCATTTCGATAGCCTTTGGGTTGGTTATGATTGAGTCCGCAGACGAGCCTATTTTATCAAGAGTTCCTGGATTTCCTATGACGAAATTGTGTTGTAATAAGTCAGGATTAGAGACGATTATAGCAATAGGTTCTCCGGCTTTCGCTTCTAGATTATTTATATCAAACTTAAGGCCTTCAACTGCTTTAAGTTTTAAAACTTGATGAGTTTTAGAGAGTGATATTTCATCCTCTTTGGTTTCTTTAACAGTGACTTTTGGAGCTCTGATCATTGATTTAATTCTGTTGCCGAGCTTGGTTGGTTTAGTGACGATGTGATTTAGAACTGAGGATATTTGAACAGTTGATGCATGGCGATATAGGTTTGCTGCTACGATGGATTCGGTATCCTCGCTGATGTCAGGGCCTTGTCCTGCATCAATCTGGATAAGTTCAATGTCATCCCAATAAGCTTTTCCAGTTGCAAAACCCCAGCCTCCATAAAGACAATTAATGCCAACAGTTCCTCTGTCATCGGTCTTAAATGTGACGGATACTTTAGTCCAGTCTTTGTCTCCTTTGATTGCAGCAGTTCTTGGCTGATCGGGTAATGCATGAAGATTAAGTTGGGCGCCTCTCCCCCCACGAAGAGGTTTTAACCCTTCAGTTTTAATCCAGGCGTTGAGTTGGTAGGTGGTTCTTTTTTTCACCTTAACATCAATGTACACAGAGCTATCGGCTCCAGATTCTGAATCAATCATAATGGCATAACCTTTTCCACCACGACCAGGAGATACGATTTTGTGGTTCGCTTTACCAGAGTAAGTTCGTAGCTTCCATAATTTTGGTAGCGTTCCATCAATAGCTTCAAATCCAGGATTCTCTATAAGGTTTTCCTTAGGTATTTCAACGGCCTTTGGTGTCCCTGTCGCATTTGCTGGTACGGATGTAGCTAATGCAGCCTTTAAATATCCTGCGCCGTGTCTTGAGCTAGCCATTTGAAAGGCAGTTGGTAGCCATTTGTCACTAAGAATGAAATCGTCTTTTCTGATTGAGTGAAGCGTCTTTCCTGCTTCTTCTGATGGAGGCATTTCTGAAATAGCTAATAAAGCATCTTTGCGCACCTGATGGTTTGGATCATTAACCATAGTGAGAAGTAGTTCGGTCGATTTATTTGTTTTTGGGGCAACGGCTGCAGCTGCTCTTCTTGCTCCAGGAGATTTGTGACTCAGGCCCAATTCTACTGTTTCATGATCTATTGAGCCGAGTCCGTGAAGTGCCCATAGTGCATGAATGGCTCCGCCTGCAATTCCGATTTCATCGGGCTTTGAATTCTTTATAATGGCCTTAAGCTTGGGTGTGAAAGTTTTCGTATCATTACTTTCTACGATTAACCTTTGAGCATGCATTCTCCATAGCATATTGTCGCTTTGTAACGCGCTAAGAAGATCATCAGGGTTTTTTTGAGATAGATCAAAGGTTTGGCTGGGCTTAATACCTTTTGCTGTAAAGCGGTAGATTCTTGTTCGAGTATAGTCACGGAGTGGAGATTCAAATGCATTTCCTCTTCCTCTCTTGGCATCGAAACCTCCGCGACCTTTGTTAGGTGTTGGGTTGTGTTGGATTAGGAAACTATACCAATCACTCATCCAGATTGCACCATCTGGCCCCACCTCTGAATAGATTGGAGAAAACCACTCGTCGGCTGAGGCGACGAGATTCCAACCATTTTCGGCAACAAAATGAGAACCTTCTGGTTTAATCTGCGCTCTATAAACAAGGTTACCAGTTGGAGCATTAACTAGAGCGGTTTTGTTCCACCAGTCCTTTGGAAAACTTCTTGCCGTGTAGAGATGGTGCCCTGCAGCAGCAGTGAATCCACCAAAAACATCCACTTGCCTAAAGTTTGGTGTAATAGGAAAAAATTTCTTATTGGAGTCAATGCCTGGTAATGAACCGGATTGATCAAGTCCCTCAAACCTATCGTATTGAGTTTTGGGTATAGGCATATAAACACTTGATTGGTTGTTGGCGGTAGAAATGAAAACATCATTATTTTCGGAGAAACCAAGTCCCCATGTATTGTTAGATGTTCTGCCAAGATATTCCAGTTCTGAGCCGTCTGGTTTGAATCTGTAGACGCCTTGCCCAAAGCGATGTTGTTTTTCGCCAACTTTACCATTGAAGCCAGCATATCCCATGACTCCCCATATCCAATTATCAAATCCATACTTCAGATTTGAAGGGCCTGCATGAGTGTCACCAGTGCTCCACCCAGAAAATAGTATTTCTCTTACATCTGCTTTGTCATCTCCATCAGTGTCTTTTAGAAACAAGAAATGTGGAGCCATTTGAACGATTAATCCATCTCGAGCAAAACACATACCAGTGGGGATCGAGAGTTTATCTGCAAAGAGTATAGCCTTATCGGCCTTGCCGTCTCCATTCGTGTCTTCGAGTATTCTGATTCTGTCCTGACCCTGTTCGGCAGGCTTAAGTTCATTTGGATAGTCTCGAGTTTCAATGACCCAAGCTCTTCCTTTTTCATCCCAATCAATTTCAATTACGCTATATAATCCAAGTTCCTCTGAAGCGTATAAAGAAACATCAATTCCGTTAGCCACTTGAGTGTGTTTTAAAGAGTCTTTAACGTTGAGTGGAATATGGACTTTGATGGGTTCTGGTCGCCTTTCATAATTTGGTACCAGATCCCCATCACGTCGAACTAGATTTGGAATCTCAGAAGAAAGAAATTCTTTAGACTTTTCTTCTCCTATAGCCCACAACAGGCCACGATGAACAAGGTCATGAAAACCAGGATTACCCCAAGTCCTTTGATCGTGACCATAAGCTGTATAAAAAACTCGTCCTTTTCCTGGTTCCCTAGTCCAGGTCCATGGTTCACCTTCTCGAGTTTGAAGGATGTTACGATCATTAGTCCCTAAACGGTGGACATAAGTTTCATCCCAGGTCTCGAATCCTTTGAAACCTTTCATAATAGGATGATCTGGTTTTTTAATATCCGTTGTAAATATTCCTGCTCCGTGAGATTTGAACTGTGCTCCTACCAGTTTCACGTATTTCATAGAATTCAGAAAACAATAAGAGGCACAATGAATAGGAAGAAACGCTCCACCATTATAAACATAATCAAGTATGCCCTTTTCCTGTTCCTCAGTTATCTTTCCAATATTGGCGAAGATCATTAGAGCATCAAATTGCTCTAATGTTCCATCGTGTAGGCAATTGGGATCTGAGGTGTAAGTAAAGTTTACTCCTCTTGGTCCAAGTCCCTGCATGATTTGGGGGAATCTTTCTGAAGGTTTATGTGAACCATTGTCACCTAGAAATAAAACTTCTAACCTCTTAGCCTCTGATGAAACAATAAAGGAGATAGTTGTAATAATGAAGAGGAGAGATTTTATCATATATTGATGTGTTGTTATGAGAGAGTGAACTCAGGTAATTTCTTTAATTCGCCACCTGCAAGAGCGCTTTCATGGGCAATAATTCCTGTGCATGTCCAGTTGGCAGACTGGATGGCATTAGGAAAAGGATCACGGTCTTCTTCGAGAGCGGTTAAAAATTCATGAACGAGATGAGGGTGTGAACCGCCATGGCCTGCTCCTTGAGTAAAGCTTAAGTGGTCTTCGCCGTCCTCTCCTCCATAGACCCCACCAGTGGTGAAGGGAGCAATCTCATCTGGCAATAAGTGAGCGTAGTCAGGACACTCAATTTTTTCAGGAATTTCAGGTTCGGGTTTCTTTGCTGTATGAAGAATTAAAGGCTCACCTTCAATGAGAGGCCATTCCATGGCTTTCTTATCTCCATAAACTTCAAAACTCTCTCTGTATTGTCTAGCGACATCAAATAGTGATCGGTATATGTAAGCGCTTAGGTCTGAGTCTTTAAACTTGATGTGTGTTGACTCAATGGCGAATGGTGAATTGTAACATTCATGCATTTCTTCTCTGATTGTTCCTGATGGAAAGCAGGACACGTATTCAGCTTGACCCTTCGTCAGACCAAGTACTGGGCCAACGCAGTGAGTAGCGTAATGCATTGGCGGAAGTCCTGGCCAATATCCTGGCCAACCATCCATGTCCTGCTGGTGGCTTGCTTTGAGAAACTGTACTTTTCCTAGCTCACCATTCTCATACATCTCTTTAGCAAATAAAAATTCACGAGCATAAACAACGGTCTCCATCATCATGTATTTGAGTCCTGTTTCTTTGCAAAGATTTACGATGGTTTCGCAGTCTTCTACAGAAGTTGCCATTGGAACTGTACATGCAACGTGCTTTCCAGCTTTTAATGCTGCTATAGATTGTTCAGCATGATTTGGAATTGGAGTGTTAATATGAACAAAATCTACGTTTGGATCATTCAAAACATCATCGTAATTTTGATAACGAGTTTTTATTTTGTATTTATCACCGATCTCATTAAGTGAGTCCTCTGTTCTTTGACAAATTGCGTACATATTTGCCTGAGGGTGACGTTGATAAATTGGAATAAATTCGGCGCCAAAGCCGAGACCGATTATTGCTACATTAAATTGTTTACTGCTCATTATCTTTGATTTTTGGATCCTAATTATAGAGTAAATTAGACCTAAGGTATAGTGCGTATATTAAGATAGTTGCAGTTTAGATTAACATGCGCAAATCCTTGCAATTAAGTTGTTTGTGAGTGTATTATTGTATTGCAATGCTTGCGGTTAGAGATGGTTTATCATCAGGAAGACGAGATTTTCTTCGCGTCGGAGGATTAGGGCTAGGAGGTCTTAGTTTGGCTGATCTCTTAGAGTTTAAAGCGAGAGCTTCCGAGAGTGGAATTTCATTAAAAGACAAGGCTGTCGTTTTTCTTTTTATGCATGGTGGGCCACCACAAACTGAAACTTTTGACCCGAAGATGGATGCTCCTGATAACGTGCGAAGTCAGGTCGGTGAAGTTAAGACTAGTATTCCTGGTATTAGCTACGGATCAACGCTTAGGCGCTTGGCTAGTCATGCTGAAAAAATTACGGTAGTTCGTTCATTTACCACCGGCAATGGAAACCATGATATTAAGCCTATTGTTGGTAATACTTCTCAGGGAGCTAATCTAGGCTCGTTGTACTCGAGGATAGCTGGTCCTAATCGTAATGACACAGGTATGCCTACCAATGTTGCTCTCTTTCCTAGAGCTGTAGTTCCTGCATCTCAGGAAAGGAATACAAATTTTGGAAAGTTTGTTTCTACTGGGTCCCTTGGTCAATCTTATGCTCCTTTTGTACCAGGAGGTGATGGAAACTTACAGAGAGATATGGTGCTTTCGGTCCCACAGGGAAGGCTTAGTGACAGAAGAGGATTATTGAATAGTGTCGATAATTTAAAAAGAAGAGTTGATCAGAATGGGGCATTAGATGGAATGACTGGATTCCAAGAGCAAGCCTTCGACACTATTATGGGTGGAGTAGCTGATGCCTTTGATATTTCTGCTGAAGATCCTAAGATAATTGAAAGGTATGATACAGCTCCACTTATCCCATACTCCTCAATTAGACGAGTATGGAATAATCATAAGAATTATAGAGACCATGTTAACTCGTTAGGGAAATTAATGCTTATGGCAAGGAGGCTCGTTGAAAGAGGTTGTGGGTTTGTTACTGTCACTACTAATTTTGTATGGGATTTTCATGCAGACAAAAATAATGCAACCGTGACTGAGGGCATGCAGTATGTTGGCCGCCCTTTTGATCATGCTGTATCAGCCTTCATAGAAGATATTCATAACAGGGGGCTTCAGGATAAAGTTCTTTTGGTTTGCTGTGGGGAGATGGGTAGAACTCCAAAATTAAACAATAGGGGAGGGCGTGATCACTGGGGTAAATTAGCACCACTCATGCTTTCTGGTGGTGGTTTTAGCCATGGTCAGGTGATAGGAGAATCCACTCGAGATGGAGGCGAGCCTAATAGTGATCCAGTAACCATGAATAATTTACTTGGGACTGTGATGAATACTCTTATGAATGTTGGCGAGGTTCGGCTCATGGAGAATATTCCTCGGAAAGTTAAATCTTTAATAACTGACTCGGAACCGATTAAGAATCTTTCATGACATATTTTTTGAGATTTGCCTCAAAATTTGGCATATAATCATATCATGAAAAAGATTACCCAAAATATCATACGACTTTTTGTTATTTCCTCTCTGACATGTACCTTTCTAGGTGCAGCTGAAGAAGAAAAAAAGAAGCCTGCAAAAAAGCCAACAAAAACTCCGGAAGAGAGGTTTCAATGGTTAGATAAGGATAAGGATGGCGGAATTACTATTGAAGAATTAAAGGTCAATCCTTACTGGAAAAAAAAGCCTGATGACGCTGCTAAAATGTTCAAGAAAAAGGACAAAAACTCTGATGGTAAATTAAGTAAGGAGGAGTTCGTTGCAAAACAGCAACCAAAAAAGAAAAAGGGAGATCAAGCGAAAAAGAAGCAAGGAGCTGATAAAAAGAAGGAGCAGAAAAAATAAACATTTTCAAAATGTATTAATTATCGCGCGGCCTTGTAAAAGGGGTCGTGCTTTTTTTGTAGTATTCATAAAGCCTTGCTGGACAAATAAGTAAACTTTAGTCATTGTCATTTGCTTAAATGGTTTCAATAAAAGAGCCCATCCTTCCACCGAACGTTTTATTCAGAGAGTTTGAATCAGGGCGCATGAGTCGTGAAGAGTTTCATCAAGCGATGTCTTTTCATGCAATAGAACTTATTGATGAAATGGAAGAGCACAGAAAAAATCCTCTCGAGGCTTTTGTTGAATCCATGAGAAACAAGCGTCTCGCTTTTTCTTTAGCCAGAAAGCATGGAGAAATTGCAGTAAGAGAAGTGTTTTCGGTGTTGTCTGATGTTTCAGGATTCCCTCCTGCTAGATTGCTATGGAATGCAGCTCATCGGCATGTTCCATTGCACTGTTTTATTAGAGCTAAAAAGAAACCAATTTTTAGGGTTCGTTCTTTAGAGTTAAAGAAAAACTCTGCAAAAATTGACATTGAATATCAATTTGATAATGCTTCTAGAATGACCCGTGAACGTTTCTTATTGAAGAGAGGTTGGCATGGTAATCTTTACATGGAAGATCGTTTGATTTTTAACAAATAAAAAAGGGCGCCTGAATAGACGCCCTTTTGAAATACTATGTAATGATTTTCTATTTAGTCTTTTTCTGAACTTTAGCTAATAGCGCTTTAGGATCTGCTTTGCCTTTCTTTACGCACTTACCACAGCAAACAGCTATAGTGACCTTAGACTCTTTAGCAGCGGCTTTACCACTGAAAGCACATTTGCCGTCTTCAGCTTTTGATACTTTTTCTGCGTAAGCAGTTGGGTCTTTTTCAAATTTATCTACACATTTACCGCAGCAGAACTTAGCGACGTATTCTACACTATTTGAACCGTCTACGTCTTTACCGCTGAAAGGGCATGTTTTATTAATGCAATCATCTGCGAGAGCTGATGATAATGATATTGAGGCAAAGCCAATTATTGTTAATGTGAATTGAAGAAAAGTTTTCATAATTCTCTGATAATAATATATTTAACCAAATCAGTCAAAATAACTTATTTAGTCTAAAAAGCTTTAAAAAGCCTAATTTCCTGCAAGTTCTGGGTAAATTGGCCCTAATTCTAGCGTGTCGCCTGAATCTTTCTGCAGTTTGATTAATTCATTAAAAAGACTTTTCATTTTTTTCTGAGAGCCAGGTTGTTTTGAAATGTCCTTCATTTCTTCTGGATCATTTTTGAGATTGAATAGTAAGGCCTTTTTTACTTTAGGAAAGAGAAGTAGTTTGTGGTTTCCTGAAACAACCATTCTTTGGAAATTCACATAAGTCCCATAAACGCTTTTAAGGCCACCTGGTTTTCCATTTTTAATCATAGGTAATAAACTATTAAATTGAACGTGATTTGGCTTGTCTGCTTCAGCAAGGTCAAGGGAAGTTGCCATTACATCTTGGAAATAAATAGGGGAGTGATTCTTTTTATCTTTCTCGACCCCAGGTCCAGTTACAATAAAAGGGACCCTTACACTATGATCATAAAGATTTTGTTTTCCGAGTAGTCCGTGATGTCCTACTGAAAGACCATGATCGGCAGTGAAAAAGATATAAGTATTTTTAGTCTGACCAGTTTTTTCCAAATGTTTTAAGATTCTCCCAATTTGAAAATCCATGTGTGTAATTATTGCATAGTACTCTCTTCGATTGACTTGAACGGCATGCTTTGTTCTCGGAAAAGGAGCAAGTTTTTCGTCACGGAGACCTTTTCCGCTACCGATTTCTTCTTTCCAAGGGTGCTCTTTCATAAAGCTTTTGGGTAGTTTTATTTTATCGGTAGGATACATGTCGACAAACTCCTGCGGAGCTTGACGCGGGTCGTGTGGTGCATTGAAAGCAATGTACATGAAGAATGGATCATCTGTTTTTTTGGAAGCATTTAAATAACTAATAGCGTCATCGGCTACTACTTCTGACCAATGCTTTCCGCCTGCCCAGAATCCACCAAATTTTGGGTCGCTAGGATCCCATGGGTCAGTGCCATCAGCGAGTGGTCTATTATAACCTTCCGATGTTTGCCTTGGCATGCCTCCTCGGATGTTTCTTGCTGTATGAAAGAGGTGATTCGCATCCGCTTTGATATGCCATTTTCCAGTGAAGAATGTTTCATAACCTGCTTTTGCCATCAGTTGAGGCCATAGCTTGCCATCTAGTGATTTTTTGAGTTCTTTTTCAGAATTTTTTGCGTGCCAAATATGTTTCCCAGTAATGAGCATCGTTCTACTGGCTACGCAGACAGCTCCATGGTATCCCCCCATATTATAGGCGTGAGTAAATGTCGTCCCTTTCTTAACTAATTTGTCTAAGTGTGGCGTTTTAATTTCATCATTATTCAATGATCCGATAGTCTTGTAACACTGGTCATCTGCAAATATGAAGAGGATGTTAGGTTTATTAGTTCCTTGCAGGCTTGTGCTAAGAATTGAAACTGCCAGAAAATGAAGAAGATAGGTCAGAGTTTTATTCATCGAAGAATCTTATAACGTCATATTATAAATTTACACTTAAATTCGCGGAAATTGTTCTATTTTTTTATTAGAAAAGAAAACAATGGGTTTTACTAATTTAAGATATGTTGACGGTAAAATTCTGCTACAATGAAACCAACTTCATATGCCAAGCAAATTACCAGACCCCAAACCAAAGAGGAGTAATGAGTCTCAAGATTCTGAATCTGATGAGAAGGAAAAAAATTATACCCCTTCTAATGATAAGAGGAGCTCAGATTTAGAGATTGAAGAAGTTTCCAAGAATCCGGAGGTTGAAAAAAATGAAAAAACTTACACTCCTCCAAATGATTTAGGCTTACCAATGGCCAAATTCATTCCTGAGGATTTGCTGAAGAATGCTTTGCAACAAGCTGCAGGTTCTTGGGAGAAAGACAATGACCCAGAGCTCAAGGTAAAACGCATAAAGCCAAGGACTTTGTTTATTGTAGGTTCTTTGATTTTCATTATGCTCTGTTGGGTATTGTATGAGATGGTTTCTGACAGGGCCCCTGTGGAACAAGGTCAAGGTATTATTAAAGTGCCTTTACCTACTGAGTTTGTGGCTCGGGAAGATGAACTGAAGAGTAACGCTACAAATTTCTTAGCAGCTAAAAATTGGAGTGATGCATTGCCATATGTAAGATCTAGTCCAGGTATTGAGAATAAACTTAGAATTCATCAAGACCGTTCACCTAAGGAGCCAGTTGGCGTGAATCTTTTTCAGCCGATTGATGTTATAAAGGTGAGAGGTGGAAATATTTTATACTTGCTTGGCCTGCAAGATGAGAATGAGAAGTTCACAAAGTTATATTTCACAGAGNAAAAGCCGCATGCAATTATTTGGGAGGCTNTAGTTGCTTATTGTGACGAGCCATTTGAAACCNTAAATTCTTCTAAGGACCCTTNGCTGAATGAAGGTACTTATAGGGTTTATGCCAAGGCNGATGGGTATTATTCAGGAATTTATGAAGAAAAAGAATGGCAGGCNATAGAGCTGAGNTACCCTAATACNGATAAGAATATCTTAGCCTANGTNCAGAGAAATTCTGAGNAGGCTGAAAAAATGAAGCCTCTNCTTAATAAGAGAGANANTTCAGTNCCTTTGATTCTTCTGATCAANCCNAGCTCTGGAAANGATTCTAAAAGAGCTCCAGAAATTATTGANTTACTTGGAGTNGGNTGGCANGANCTNTAGNCNTGAATGAACGNTANTAANGAAAAGCTATTCNAGCTTTCTTACTCNNTACATNTTTACTCTNANGCTTTGATCNACAAATTCATCTGTNAANGAGGTTTCNGTNTCATCTGCAGTTAGNCCNTCGTCCANNTCTACCCAAAAAGTGCTACCGTCATCTTCATTGACTTCTAGTGAATCGACAGCNTACACGCTTCCAGGAATGGAGTTAAATGTGATNGTGGGTATNCCATCTATTAAGTTTATGTCCGTAATTTCGAAGGGTGCNGCGGGNACGGCGAGGTGAACAATGAAACCTTGAAGAATTGGATTTCCATCGGCGGAAACTTGATCTTGTCCTCCAATATTATTTCTCATTTCAACGNTAATAGATCCATTCTCTAAAGCATTAAATTTTCCTGAATAGAAAGCACCAAGATCAGGGGCCCATGTATCCACATCTTGAATTCCTTCCGATGAGATATTATCAACAACGAGCTCATCATTGACTGCGATGTCCCATCCTCGGTTTCTGTCTGCGCCCTCGTTAAAAAGTAATTGGATTTCATATAATGCCCCTGAAACTAGGCCATCAACATCAACGGTTAGAGGGTTAGGTGCACCCTCCCAGCGTATGTCTTGCATCACTANGCTTAAGTTGTTTGCAGATTCTTCATCGTTTCCGGTGAAAGCTTGCTGGCCAGCCCAGTTGTCGATGGAGTTCGTTGCAGTGGTAGTCACGGTCACGCCATTTTTTTCAACGACNCCCTCGTCTGTNACAGCGGCNCCGAGNCCTGATCTGTCTGTTAAAAATTCAACTCCGTTAATTGTGCTATCCATATTACCAAAAACGTCGATGGCTATGACAACAGTAGAAGGCTCGAGATTTAGGTCATCAGGACCACTAAAAGTTTTGACCTCCCCCGTAAATATAGTGTCAATAGTCAACTCAGGATCTAATGGATCGATATCTATTCCATCTTTGACGCCGTCTCCATCGGAATCCATATTATTAGGGTCAGTTCCTCTGTCATTCTCGCTGACAAAGATTCCACTATTAGTTTCGATCCCATCATTGAGGCCGTCATTATCTGAGTCNGTTTTTCTAGGGTTAGTCCCTGTGTTGTTAATATTAACGTATTCTCCAGTGTCTGTTTCGACGTTATCATTAAGTCCATCATCGTCTGTATCCACTTTAGTTGGGTCGGTTCTAGTCTCTTCGTATTCATCAATGTCCGAGATCCCATCTCCATCAAAGTCTCCAGTTCCAGAGCCAGGNCCTGGGCCACTAGCAGAACCATTTAAATCATCAAGATTATCTGCGAGACGCTCCTCATATGTGTCAGGTAATCCATCTTCGTCGGTGTCTTCGGCAGCAGTCGTCGCATTTAAAATGATTCCTTGTAATATGGGGTTTCCATCAGTGCTAACTTGAGGTTCTCCACCAATATCATTTTGTAGAGTGAGTAATAAATTTCCGCTTACATCGGCNTCTAAATTAACTGAGTAGACGAAGGAGTTCTCAGGTGACCAGAATCCATCTCCACCTTCTGAAGTGAAGTTATCTACGACGAGTTCATCATTAGCAGAAATATCCCAACCNCGGTCTCTATCAGCTCCTTCGTTAAATAGTAATTTGACATTATAAATCGAGCCTCCAACGAGACCGCTGATATCTACCGTTAATGGATTAGGGGCACCGTTCCACCTNATATCACTCATGACTTCACTTAGATTAAATGCGGAGTCTTCATCCTGAGCTGTGAAATTTTGAGCTCCAGCCCAGTTATCAATCTGATTGGCAGCGGATGTGGTGATGATTACACCATCTTTGTCGACGCTACCTTCACTGGTTGTCAATTCTCCTAGGCCCACACGATCACTATAAAAATTAACTCCGTTTATNATGGAATCATTATTGCCAAATACATCAACNGCGAGAAGTACTTTCTCAGGCTCCAAATCAAGATCATCCGGTCCGGTTATTTCAAATACTTCGCCTTTAATTACTTCATAAGCATTACTGTTCAGGCAGCNAAAAAGAAAAACAAAGGATACGAATATTAAATTAGATGCTTTCACCGATAGACTCATGGTTCNAACATTAACAATTATAATTAAATATNAAAGATAATAATTATAGNTTGTCTTTTCTAAANGGTTTTCCTGATTTATAGGTTTCTAACTTATTAATTAAGCTAGAAGTGACGGTTGTTTTTCCAGTCGATCGAGCAATCGAAATAGCTTTTTTTATTGTTATGATAGCTTGATCATATTTCTCGTTTTCTGCAAGTGCTGCAGCGAGTGTATCCAAGGTTGAGTAATTTTGATATTGGGTTTCTTCTGCTATTTCTGTTGCAATTATTAGTGCTGTTTTACCATCTCTCAAGGAGTCGTCGGGTTCAGTCGAAAGTATCATTGCGAGATTGTTTTTCGCATTAATGCTGTTTTTGTTTTTTGAGATGATGGTTTTGTATGACTGTATCGCCTTANANATATTATTGTTTCTTTGTTGGGAAATGGCGAGATTGATTTGATATTCTATTAATTCAGGGCTCAAGGATATTGCGGATTCAAAATATTTAATTGCGTCATTTTCACGCTCAATTTGTTGGTGCGCTTTTCCAAGAGTGTTCAAAATTTTGGGGTCACTGGCTCCTTCGATTGATGCCTCTGTGAAAAGTTTATTAGCCTGGTCTTTTTNTCCNGACATCCATAAAACCACACCTGCCTGAATTTTAAGTAAACTTTGATTTGGTAATAAATTTATGGCCTTTAGATATGCNTCAGCCGAATTGGACCATTTCTTATTACTTTGTTCTAAAGCTGCAATGAATATCCATGCTTTTGCTTGATTGATGAGGCTTGGTTTGATTGTATTATTTATTTCGGCATTCAAATAATTTTGGGCCTCTTCTAAAGCCTCCTCATAGTATCCACCTCTTTGATAGGCTCTCGCAAAGTCAAGCTTACCGATTTTAAAAAACTCATAACCATCTCGCCCCTTAAAAGGCCAAGAAGATTCTGCGACTGCATTAGGCGAGGAATCTAATAAATTAATGTCGGATTGAAGTTGTTTAGGACTTACTTTTCCTCTGTAAATAACCGCGAGCTGTCCATGCCTATCTATGAGGAAGCTCGTTGGTAAAGGTAAGGGTCTTTCTCTAGAAAATATTTGGTTATGCATCACAGTAAGGAGCCTTAAGCTCTTATCATCAGCGACTCCAACTTCGAATGGGTAGTTATTATCACTCACCAATTTTTTTGCTTTATCTAGATTAGGTTTTGAACCATCAAGACTTATAAAGTCTGTGGAGAGGGCTAGTATTTGAAGCCCTCTATCAGTAAAGAGTTGATGGTTTTTTTTAAATTCTTCTAATTCTGCTAGACAAGGAGCACACCAACTTGCCCAGAGATTTATTAACTTTGCAGACTGTCCATTTTTTTGTGGGGTGAATGTAGAAGATTCTCCTTTGAAATTCACATAATTAATGGTTGGTGATTTTACTCTTTGCGTTAATACAATCCTTGCAGTTTCAGATGAGTTCTCTTGTTTTATTTCTGATTCTATTAATTCTATATTCCTAGTTTTTTTGTCTATTACGGTAAGTTTTTTTGATCCTTGGGTGATTCGGTAATTAGAGCCAGGGTTTATGTTTATAAATTTTTCTTTTGATCCATCTGGCCACATGATATCCAAGTCGATCGGATGGTCTGAGTCATGTTCATTGATTCCAAATGTTATGCGTTTACTTGATTGACTTAAGAAGCCGTCACCAGCTGTGATGTGATGTGTTCTTAATTGAGATTCAAGTTTTAGTTTTAGAATTGTGCCGATCGCATCTCGATTAGATGTTGTTCCCTCAAGATTAAAGCTTACGGAATTTGATCTATTTTTTTCGGCGAGATTGTTTTTTAGAAAACGAATTCTTGGTGNGGTNCGATTCGTCGACCAAATGTCAAGATCTCCGTCATGATCCCAATCGGTGGCAATTAAGGCTCTGCCATCGTCAATAAAATCTATACCGCTGACTGCGGATATATCTGTAAAATNAAGTGAATTTTTTGTAGATGTATTTAAAAATACGCAGTTCTTTTCATAGCCGCTAAATGAACGGCCTCTGCTTATCATTGAACCAAGCGCTTCCCAGCTTTTAAGATAACCTGACAACTCTGAGCGTGCAGTTTTAATAGTAGGGGATTGAGCCACGACCTGACTCCAGTAGAAACTTCACAAGTCGCCACTATCTTCTGGTTGGGTTATGAATCCGTTTGAAACTAAGATGTCTTGTAATCCGTCATTGTTGATGTCTGCAAACCTTGATCCCCATGACCACCTCCCCATGCTTGCTCCTGATTGTAGGCTTGAATCTTTGAATGNACCATTTCCTAAATTGATGAANAGGGAATTNCCTCTCGCGTGCCTTCTAAAACCTTCNAGTGATTCTTCATCAGCTCCCTTCATAAACTGTCGCTGATAAGCAATACGGTTACCAGCGGATGACCACATATTGCTAACGTACAGATCGAGGTCGCCGTCCAGATCAGCGTCTGCCCAAGAAACTGACATNCCTGCAGACATATCCTCGACACCAGTTTCAGCAGCTACGTCAACAAAAATCACCTTCCCATTCTTATCAGAATCATTTCTATAAAGGTTGTTTCTTCCATAATCATTAGCTACATAAAGGTCTTGATCTCCGTCCATGTCGTAGTCTGCCCAAGATGACGCGAGTGTAAATCTTCTGTTGTTTTTATCGAGACCAACATCGACTGTTATATTAGTGAAATTCCAATTTNGATCGTTCCTCAACAAGAGATTGCGTCCNCCATTATTAGCATCATGATAAGGAATTGGTCTGGCTAGTATTGCGCTATCATTTCCCTCCATTGAGGAGCGCCTCAATGAATAGCAGCCCACAAAAATGTCTAAGTCTCCATCATTATCATAATCGGAGGCGCTCAGACACATGGGAGCTGACTCTGGTATAAGCTCGGCGCGCTTTTTTGAATAGTTTCCATTACCATCATTTTCCATAAAAATGANTCCTATGGTTGTTGCAATGATCAAGTCTTGGTCATTATCNTTGTCAAAATCAATGAAGATAGCAGACTGTGATTGGATTCGGAAGTCCGTGCCTGAGAGTGAAGACGCGTCAATTATTTGACCGTTCTTTTTGCTAATAAATAATTTATTCGGAAGTCCTCCTGGCTCGCATATGTAAATGTCATCAATTCCGTCGCCATTTGCATCACCTATTGCTAGTCCGTGCCATCCGGCAAGCCCAATGCCGTAACGGTTTTCAATCCTGGAAGCCCAGTAATCAATTCCCCTGTTAAATTGGTTTTCAAAATCTTTAAAATTATTAAATACAGATTTAGTACAATCGCTAAAAAGCGACTGTTTGTTAATAGTTTTTGAGGAAGATAATTGATAATTGANCGGATTTATCAATTTTAATTTGGGGCTAGTAGATTCAGAAAGCCACTCCCAATAGCATGTCCATTCTGATTTAATTGAGATTAACTCATTGTCTTTTTGGTTGCTGATATCTACGAGGACAATACTTTTGGCTTGGCCATTTTTATTTAATGAAACGTTAAAAGTTTTAAATTTCGTTTTAAATTTTGTTGTTTTACCTAGCGGACTAATTAACTCATTTAGCATTGTGTTGAGCCCACTGACTTTTTGGTCGTTTTTAATAGGTTCGATAGCCTTTATTATTCTCAGTTTTTCGTCACTGTAAATCTCTACAGTTTCTTTGGGTGTTAGTGGATAGGGGGTGAAATTATTAGATACAATAAAATTAAGTTCGGCATTCAGTATATTACTTGAACTTACAATAGCTTTTTCTAGCTTCTTAAATTGTTCATTCGTTAGCTCATTAAACTTTTCCACTTTCCAAGAATTAGCTTCAGGTTCCGCATGAAGGGTCTCATCAAATAGCCCGATTGGTTTAAAAGGTAAGGTTGCAGCATTTGTGATTTTATTAANGCTTTCCTTTNATTTTGTTTCACCTTNTTTNGAAGGCATNAAATNTNTATTAGAACTAGGGTCTTTGCAGCCCAGTAGNATGAAGCTTAAAAGCAAGGTGGTGCTTAATTGTGATGTAGGCTTCATGGTGAAAATTTAACATAATCTTTATATTTAATGTCATCAACGTTAACAATGAACAACTTTGAAGTTGTACTGCTTATTATTAGAGTCTCTA
Source organism: Verrucomicrobiales bacterium (assembly GCA_002705125.1). Lineage (GTDB taxonomy): Bacteria > Verrucomicrobiota > Verrucomicrobiia > Verrucomicrobiales > DEV007 > EC70. The sequence goes on from PAHQ01000103.1 coordinate 19,969, forward strand.
TGTTTTAGGTGTTATATTATTTAATGGAAAAAATAAATTTGATGAAAATTAAATTATTATGTCTGAGTTTTTTGGTTTTTGGTTTCCATGCCTGCAGTTCTAAAAAAGATGATGATAGTACTGTTTTGATCGATGAAAGATCCGTTAAGGTTTTTGGAAACCTACCAAATTTTGAGTTTACTGATCAATCTGATGAAACTTTTGGATCTAATGACCTTCTTGGAAAGGTATGGGTTGCTGATTTTATATTCACACGATGTGCGGGTACATGTCCAATGCAGACGATTGAAAAAGTTAAGATGCAAAATCAGTTGAAGCAGCATTTTGATAAGGACAAAATTCATTTTGTTAGTTTTACAGTTGATCCAGAAAATGANACACCGGCTGCATTANAAAAATATGCNGAAACTCATTCAGCAAANCTTGANCAATGGTCNTTTTTGACGGGNGCACGNGAGGANTTNTGGAACCTAAGNTCCAANGGGTTTAAGTTGGCAGTGGCTGAAGATGCTAAGAATCAAAGTATGCCAATTCTTCATAGTTCGCGGTTTGTTCTTGTTGATCGGATTGGCAGGATTAGGGGTTATTATGATGGGCTTAGTGATAAAGGTTGGTCTGATCTTTTAAGGGACCTCGATTTAGTTTTAAGAGAAAGTAATGAAGGGGCGATCGCCAATTCAAAAATGGATTATAAGCCGTTTCCCTACCCAAAGGAAATTATGGATCCAGATTGGCTTGAAAGCCGAAAAGAACTTCAATTAGCTTCTTCAGATAATCATGAGTCTTTCATGGAATTTAAATTTCAGGATACTGTTGAAGAGAGTGGAATTACTTTCAAGAATCAGATTGTTGATGATGCTGGTAAATATCACAAAGCAGTTCATTATGATCATGGCAATGGGATAGCCATTGCGGATATTGATAGTGACGGATTGCTAGACATTTATTTTTCAACTCAAATTGGTCCGAATGAATTATGGAAGAATTTAGGAAATGGAAAGTTTTCAAATGTCACAACAGAAGAGATTTCTTTGAGTGATAAGATTGGAGTCAGTGCATCTTTCGCAGATACTGATAATGATGGTGATGCAGATCTTTTTGTTACCACTGTCAGAGGTGGAAATTATTTTTTTGAAAATGACGGTAATGGAAAATTTTCTGATGCTACCAGTAAATCGGGTTTAGGTTATATTGGGCATTCTTCAGGAGCTGTATTTTTTGATTATGATAGCGATGGGATGCTTGACCTTTTTTTGTGTAATGTTGGTGTTTATACTACGGAAAAGTTAGGAGATGGTGGGTACTGTATTGGTTTACAGGATGCTTTTCAGGGACACCTCAAACCAGAAGAAAGGAATGAGCTTAGTAAATTATATCGTAATGAGGGAGATAATTCATTTGTTGAGGTAAGCGCTAAAGTGGGTCTTCTCGATGAGAGTTGGACGGGTGATGCGGCGCCGTTAGATTACAATAATGATGGATGGACTGATTTATATGTTCTTTCTATGCAAGGCCATGATCAGTTGTACAAAAATGTTGAAGGTAAAACATTTGAAATTGTAAGTAGGGACGTTTTTCCAAGAACGCCATGGGGTGCTATGGGTATTCAGATTTTTGATTTCGATAATGATGGGAACCAAGATATTTATATCACAGATATGCATTCTGATATGAGTCAGTCTGTTGGTCCCAATAAAGAAAAGCTAAAAAGTGAAATGAAATGGGAAGAGAGTATATTAAATAGTGGAGGAATGAGTATTTATGGTAATGCTTTATTTAAGTCTCTTGGAGCTGGTAAATACGAGGAAATATCAGATGATGTTGGAGCTGAAAATTATTGGCCATGGGGTTTGAGTGCAGGAGATTTAAACGCTGATGGATACGTTGATGTTTTCATTACTGCTAGCATGAACTTTCCATTTCGTTATGGTATTAATAGCCTTCTCATTAATGAATCAGGTAAGAAGTTCATTGATGCTGAATTTATTCTTGGGGTTGAGCCAAGGCGGGATGGTAGAACTGCAAAGCCGTGGTTTACTTTGAACCCGGAAAGTGGAGACAAGAATCACTCATTGGTTAAAGAGTATAATTTGAATGAACCTGTTGAGGTTTGGGGTGCTTTAGGTAGTAGAAGTTCTGCCATTTTTGATATTGATAATGATGGAGATTTGGATGTTGTTACTAATGAGTTTCATGATGGGCCAATGGTTTTGACAAGTGATTTATCCAAGAAGAAGAAGATCAACAGGTTGATGGTTCAATTAATTGGTAAGGGGCAAGGAGGAGCTAACCGAAACGGATTAGGAGCCGTCGTCACTGTTCAGGCGGGTGGAAGAAAATATACGAAGGTGAATGATGGAGTCTCTGGCTATTTGTCTCATAGCCTGATTCCTTTATACTTTGGTTTAGGTGATACAGATAAAGTGGATCTTGTTACGGTAAAATGGCCATCTGGAAAACTGCAAGAAATCAGAGAAGTAGATATTAATCTTATACTGAAAATTGTTGAACCTGAGTAATTTAAAAGAATTGGCTGGTTCTACTCTTCTTTCAGGTTGATTATGTTGAGGTTAATAAAATTATCTCAATAATGGATTTCGCTGCAACTTATCGAATTACTAAGGCCTTTAGCCAATGTATTTTGATTTTTGTCTTCACTCTTGTTTCCTTGAGGGCTGAAACTATTGTTGAAGTGGGTGAAATTCGTCCATTCTTTGGACCGGATGATTTAAATTTAAACCCTGAACGAGTCGTGGTAGCCATTGATATTTATGGTGACAAAGACCGTGAAGTTAACGGTGTTTTATTTAAAACTGATAGATCTGGAATTGATAATGTTAATGTTATAGCAAGTAACTCAATTGATGGTTGGGCTAGTAGACCAAATTACTCTGGCATTGATCAAAGGTCTGCAGACAATTTAGAGGAAATTATGAGGGATATTCGTTGGGAAGCAGCTCCAACGGCATTAGAGATTGAGGTCTCTAATCTTGATCCAGGTATTGAATATGAATTACAGATGTTATTTAATGAGGGTGCTGACAGGGACCGGCGATGGGATATAGCCATAGAGAAAGAATTAGTAGTTGATGATTTTAGTTCTGAAGGTGAGGGCACGTGGAGCTCCTCAAATGGTTTCGCATATATTGCTCCATTCGTCCTTAAAGATGGTGATACTGAGCTTAATGTTACTATGGCTAAACATCTAGGGGGTCAGCAGTCTCAGGGTGCTGACAATAATCCTATTCTTCAAGCTTTCACGATAACTGAGTTAACTATTCCAGCGACCCCGGAATCAGTAGAAATCGATAATCCCAAATTTTTTGCCGGACAGTTACAAAGGGTTGGCCGTTTTGTGACAGTAGATTTGAAAAGGAAAGCAAACCATCTTTATTCCTTTGTTTTTGGTGAAGGGGATACAGATAACTCTAAATTTGAAATAGAAGACGGTGAGCTTTTTTTATCTAAAGATTATGACTTTACTGGGCATCCTGCATTGAACCAATTTAGCGTTAGAATTCGATCAACAGATGCAGAAGATCCTGTTCGTTTTTTAGACCAGATTTTTTTGGTTCAATTAGCTGACCCTAAAGAGCCAAATGATTTACTTTTGAGTGCAGGCTCTATTAGTTCAGGAATCATTGTTGATGGATTAGTTGGAAAGCTATCTGTTTCAGATCCTAATCTTTTTGACCAACATCTATTTTCGTTGGTGCCTGGAGATGGAGATAAAGACAATGATTTGGTTTATCTTCGATCCTCTGACCTCAGGCTGCTTTCCACTATAAGTGAAGGTCAGTCCGAATTAAAGTTCCGAATCCGAGTTACCGATATGACTGGATTGAGTTTTGAAAAATCTTTCAACTTGTTGGTTACTGAACCATCAATAAGAATCAATGAATTTATGGCGAGTAATGGCTCCGTATTAGAAGATGATGATGGCGATGCTTCCGATTGGATAGAGCTTTTTAATGAACAAAAAGGCACTCTAAACTTGGGTGGGTGGTTTCTTTCTGATGATGAAGATCAATTAAGTAAATGGCGTTTTCCAGAAGTAAGCATTGAGCCTAATGGTTACTTATTAGTCTATGCTTCCGGAAAGAAACGAAGCTCTATAGGTAGTTCTCTACATACCAACTTCGAAATTTCAAGTATCGGAGAATCTCTTTTTCTAGTTAAACCAGACGGAGAAACGGTTGCCGATATAATAGAATTTCCTGAACAGAGAGTTGATGTTTCATATGGATATGATGTCGCTGCAAGCGAAACTGGTTATTTGATAGATCCAACTCCAGGTCAAAAAAATTCAGATATGGCCGTGAACGTTTCGAACGAGGTTGTTTTTAGTCATGGTCGTGGTTACTATGACGAACCGGTTGACCTTGAGCTAAGCTCAACAGTTCCAGAGTCAGTTATTCGTTATACAACGAATGGAGCTAAACCCAATGATAGAAGTCAAATCTATATAGATCCTATACGGTTAACACCAGCTTCTAGTTCAGGTAAAAGGGGAGTAAGGACGGTAAGAGCTATGGCGTTTAACTCTTCGGTCGCTTCGTCACCTGTAAGTACTCACACCTATATCTGGGTGAATGGAACTTCAGATCCTCAATCGACTGGAGTAGTGGGTCAATCGCGTTTTCAATCATCCATCAAAAATCATCCTAAGTACGGACCTCTGATTAATAAAGGTTTATTATCTTTACCAGCTATTTCAATAACCAAGCCGGGAGGTATGTCCGGTTCTGAGGGTGAAGCTAATTTAGAGCTAATAAGTATAGATGGATCAGAGACAGGATTTGGTATCGATTGTGGTATGAAGATTGTTGGCGGAGCTAGTGTTGGTTCAGCTAAAAACAATTTTAGGTGTTACTTTAGATCGAGATATGGTTCTTCGAAGCTGAGGTATCCTTTATTTGCAGACCATCCTTACACCTCCGGTGCTAGTGAAATTTTTGATGTGATCCAATTGAGAAGTGGATCACATGATAATTTCTATTGGATGGCTAATCCTGGTAATCCTCCCGGCCGGAAAAGGCAGGGAGACGCTCAGTACGTACGTAACCGCTGGGTAAGTGACATGGAAATGGTTATGGGCCACACGTCAATACATGGAAGATTTGTTCATTGTTATCTTAATGGAGCTTACCACGGACTTTACCATGTTCATGAAAGGCCGATGCACAACTATCTTGATAAGTACTTTGGTGGGGACTCTGAAGACTATCATTATACTAATTCTGGAAGAAATGGTAGTAATCATGGTGCTGGGGATGATTGGAATGACACTTGGAGAAAAGTGAAGTCTGCCGCTTCTACAGGAGGAATAAAATCAAGGGACTGGATTAATTGGGCCAACCTTGCTGATAATCAGTTGTTATACTTTTATTGTGGTAATGATTGGGATTGGACGGCTAGACATAACTGGATGGCTGCTGGGCCAAAATATCCGGGTCGTGGTGGCTGGCGTTTTTATTCTTGGGATTGTGATGTCATGCTTTATGACGTAGAGGTAAATAATCTAAACCTTGGCGCTCCAGATGGTATTTTTTCTGCCTTAATGAGAGATGATGAGTTTCGCGTCTTTTTTAAGGACCGCGTTTACAAGCATTGCTTTAACGATGGAGTATTGAGTTCTAATGGGCCTCTCCCATTTCATGATTATAGAATGAATGAGATTTATGACGCCATTATTCCCGAGACGGCAAGGTGGCAGCCATCATCAGGTCGATCGTTGCCTTGGGGGAGAGATGAAGAATGGCTTGAAGAATGGAATTATATGAAAGAAGTATTTTGGCCTGACAGGACGAATATACTTTTAGATCAGTTTAGGCAAAAAGGTTGGTATAATGTTGAAGCGCCCGAATATGAAAAAATAATTAGTTCAGTCAATCCTGGATTTACCCCAGTTATCATTTCAGAGGATGGTGAAATTTATTTAACCGTAGATGGAAGTGACCCTAGGTTAATTGGAGGTACTGTAAATCCTGACGCTTTCTTTATTAATGGTGCTACCGTTGATTTTAATCTTATAAGTAAGGAATCTCTTTGGAAGTATTTAGATGATGGTTCTGATAAGGAGATCAGTTGGAGGTTACCTGGATTTGATGATTCATCTTGGAAAGAAGGAGTTGCTGAACTTGGTTACGGAGATGGTAGGGAAGGTGCGGAAGGAACTATACTTTCTTATGGTGATAGTGGTAGTAGTAAGCACATTACTACGTATTTTAGAAAGAAATTCATAGTAGCTGATGCTGAAGAATTAATAGGTGTTAAACTGGCAATAAGAAAAGATGACGGTGCTGTAGTGTATTTGAACGGAGTAGAAGTTTGGAGGGTTGGTATGCCGGAAGGAGAAATTAATTATGAAACGCTCGCGACTGAAGGTGTAGGTGGATCTGAAGAAACTGTATTTAATATTAAAGAGGATATTCCAATAGAACTTTTCAAAGAAGGTGAGAATGCTTTGGCGGTGGAAGTTCATCAGGTTGCCAGAACGAGTTCTGACATAAGCTTCGATCTTGAACTAGTTGCAACAATACCAAGTGATCCTTCAGATTTTTCAATTGATAAAAGTACGCGCCTCAAAGCTAGAGTCTTGAGAGATAATGAGTGGTCTGCCTTGAATGAAGTTGTATACCGGGTAGGTGAGCGGGCTTCTGCATCAAATTTTGTAGTTAGTGAGCTCCATTATAGGCCGTCGCAAGCCACAAAAAAAGAAGATCCAGAGGGACAATATTCTAGATCTGATTTCGAGTTTTTAGAATTAACAAGTATCAGTGATCAACCAATTGATTTTTCAGGGCTAAACTTTTCTAGTGGTATTAATTTTGATTTTTCTCAATCCGATCTGTTAGGTTTAAGTCCCGGAGAAAGTGTCATAATAGTTGGAAATAAAGAGGCATTCTTAACCAGATACCCTGAAGTTGATGCTTCGAAGATAATTGGGGAGTTTACAGGTAACTTAGATAATGATGGTGAGAGGATTGAAATGAAATGGGAAGACGGTTCAATTGTTAGGACTTTTATATATAACGATAAAGATCCATGGCCTGAGGACGCTGACGGGAAAGGTTATTCTTTAGTATTGAAGAAACCTTCCAATAATTTGGACCATTCTGTACCAGAAAGTTGGGTATCTTCAAAGGTGCTGAACGGAACTCCTACATTGATGAACGAGGCTAAAAGTTTCTTAGAATGGAGCGGCTTATTTTTTAGCCAAGAAGAAATTATGAATGATGTTGCGGCTCAACCAGAATCAGATCCAGACCAAGATGGCTATATCAATTTAGTTGAGTATGCATTTAATTCATCACCTGTAGAGCATTCTCAAAATTTTGATTTAAATGAGATCTCCAAAATTTTGGTTGGTGGTCAGTATTATTATTCTTTTTCTTATAATCAAAGATTTGATGTCGAGAGTCTTAAAATTGAATTAGAAGTTTCTTCTGATATGAAAAATTGGAATAGCGGAATTGATTATTTCAAAAAAATCGGAGAGAAGGTTGATCATGAATCTGGTAAGATAAATAAGACTTTCCGATCAATTCAGCCTATTAATTCTAATTTTGCCATGTTTTTTAGGCTGAAAATTGAGTTAGAATAACAATTTTTTTCTAAAAATCACATCTTTTCAATGCTCTAGACTTGAGCTTAGTGCGTATCATTGTCAGATTATTGGGTAAAGGGTAGTTAATATTTGCCGCTATGAGTATATCATCTAGACTTCTGACCTTAATTTGGTTTTTATCTCTTAATTCCTCTAGTTTTGGGGCAATTGAGTTTAATCGAGACATTAGACCAATTTTATCTGGTAAATGTTTTGAGTGTCATGGACCTGATAGCAATCACCGCAAAGCAGGTCTTAGGCTGGATAATAAAGAAGGAGCGGTTGCTGATAATGATGGGGTCAAGGCTATTGATCCCGAAAATTTAGAGGAGAGTGAAATGCTATACCGAATAGTGTCTGACGATCCCGAGGATATTATGCCTCCACCCGAATCTAAAAAGATTTTATCTGACAAAGAAAAAGCTTTAATAACAGAATGGATAAAAAGTGGAGGAACTTATCAAGATCATTGGGCCTTTGAAAACATTCAAGGAAAAGTCCCTCCTAAACTGGATTCTGATTTTAAAATACAAAACCCAATCGATGCCTTTATTCATGATAGAATCAAAGGGTCAGGTCTTTCTCCAATGCCTGAAGCAAGTAAAGAGACTTTAATTAGGAGAGTAAAATTTGATCTCACTGGATTGCCTCCAACAAAGCTTGAGGTTGATCAATTTCTTTCAGATAAATCTCCCAAGGCTTATGAAAATTTAGTCGATCGTATTTTTAAGTCTGAGGCTTATGGAGAGCGGATGGCTCTTGCTTGGATGGATGCCGCGCGTTACGGGGATTCCTCAGTCATGCATGCTGACGGCCCGAGGTTCATGTGGCCTTGGAGAGATTGGGTTATCAATGCATACAACTCTAATATGCCTTTCAATCAATTCACTGTTGAGCAGATTGCTGGAGATTTATTACCTAATTCTACAGTTGATCAAAAAATCGCATCAGGTTTCAATCGGAATCACGCAACTTCTGATGAGGGTGGGGCAATTGCTGAAGAGTTGCGTGTAGAGTATGTTGTTGACCGAGTTAAGACTACATCAAATGTATGGATGGGACTGACTATGGAATGTAGTCAGTGCCATGATCATAAATATGATCCTATTACTCAAAAAGAGTATTTTCAGATGTTTGCTTACTTTAATAACACCACTGATCCAGGTATGCAGACGAGAAATGGTAACCAAGCGCCAGTAGTCAATGTGCCAGACAAAAAAAAGGCGGCAAAAATTGAGGAACTGACAAAAAGAATTAAATATGAAGATAATAAAATAGAAGGTTATAAGAGATCAGTTATACCCCAATATGTAAATTGGTTGAGAGACGCTGAAAAAAATGTTGATGATTCGGTTCTGGATCCGGCTGGTATTAAACATTATTTCCCACTCAATGAAACGTCTGGAGAATCTATTAATGCTGAAATTGGAGGTGGCATTGGAAAGCTTTCAGGTAAATTGATGGCGGTTAAGCGTGGAGAGGAATCGGGACTGACTTTTGATGGAAAAACTTCCTTTTCTTTTAGTAATTGGACAGACCTTGAAAAGAGTTCGCAATTCACATTTGCAGCATGGTTAAAGTTGCCAGCAGATGGAAGTGGAGCCATTCTTGCTCGTTTGGATGACGCCAATAAATATCGAGGTTATGACTTTTGGCTACAGAATCGCTCCATTGGAACTCACATTGTAAGTAGTTGGCCTGATAATGCTTTGAAAGTGGTTTCTGCTAAGCAGCTTGAAGTCAATAAATGGCAGCATGTTGTTGTCACCTATGATGGTTCTTCCAAGGCGTCAGGAATAAAAATTTACATAGATGGTAAATTAGTTGGAAACAAAGTGGAGCAGGACTCTTTAAAGGATTCTATTATCACTAATACTCCTTTTAAAATAGGGAGTCGTTCAAGTTCGAGTTTTTTCAAAGGCGATTTGGATGAATTAAGAATTTACGACAAGGCTCTTAGTGAAAACGATATTAAGAATATTGGGGGTGATCCGATTAAAAGCATTTTAGCCATAAATAAGAAAGAGCGTAGCAAAGAGCAAAAAATGACTCTTCTTAATTATTACCTTATAAATAATGATGAAGAGTTTAAGAGACTCGCTAGCATTAGGGCTGAGCTAAATAAGAAAAAAGCTGGTCTTTCTGTAGACAGTAAATTGACCTCAATGATTATGCAGGACAATCCTGAGTCTAAAAAAAGGGTAACTTATATTCTTAATCGAGGACAATATGACCAACCTATAAAGGAAGGTGAAAATGCAGTAATTAATCCAGGAGTACCTTCAATTCTTCCTAAACTGTCAGATGATGCACCTGCTAATAGACTGGGCTTTGCCAAATGGCTTACTGATCCTTCGCACCCGCTTACAGCCAGAGTCGCGGTTAATAGATATTGGGCCATGTTTTTTGGTAGGGGAATTGTAAAGACGCCTGATGATTTTGGTAACCAAGGATCGCCTCCTACTCACCCAGAGCTCTTAGATTGGTTAGCTAATGATTTTGTGAAAAACGGCTGGAATGTCAAGAGAACCATTCGTCAGATCGTGACTTCAGCGACATACCGACAGGAATCCAGAATTCTTCCAATTGCAGAAAGAAATGACCCTGAAAATATTTTATTATCAAGGTCTCCAAGGTTTCGATTGCAAGGTGAATTTATCAGGGACGCAGCTCTTTCCTTTTCAGGACTCTTGGTTGATTCAGTGGGAGGTGCTAGCGTAAAACCCTATCAACCTGCAAACATATGGAATGAAGTTTCATTGAATGGAGGGCTTCGCTATAAGAGAGACTCAGGTGACAATTTGTATAGGCGGTCGATTTATACTTATTGGAAACGTTCTGCTCCAATGCCGAACATGCTCATATTTGATGCGCCAACGAGGGAGAAATGTATGATTCAGAGGCCTGTTACCAATACGCCTCTTCAAGCGTTAGTTGTTTTAAATGACCCTCAATTCGTAGAGGCGGCGAGGGCATTCGCTCAAAAGATTATTATAAAAGGAGGTAAAGATGATATTTCGAGAATCAATTATGGCTTTAAGATTGTTCTATCAAGAGATGCTACTGAGGAGGAATTGTCAGTAATTAAAAATGTTCTAAAAAATCAAATTACTTCATTTGGATCCGATAAAGAAAAAGCTAAGAAATTTTTATCTGTTGGCGAGTTTAAAAGAGATGAAAGTCTAGATCTAGTGGAACACGCCTCTTGGTCAGTAATAGCTCAAATATTACTCAACATGGATGAAACTCTGACGCGTGGTTAAAACTTAATTGATTATGAATAACATGATGGATGATATTAATCGAAGAAACTTTTTATTAAGTACTGGTCACGGAATGGGTGCGGCAGCACTAAGTAGCCTGTGGAGTCCTAACTTAATAGGGTCTGCTGGTGCGGCATCTGGACTTGAAGGTTTCCCAAATTTTGCCCCTAAAGCTAAACGAGCTATATACCTTTTTTTTCCAGGAGGCCCTTCTCATATTGATCTATTCGATTACAAGCCAGCTCTCCGTAAAATTCACGGGCAAGAGCTTCCAGACTCTATAAGACAGGGGCAAAGAATTACTGGAATGACCAGTGGTCAGAAATCCTTCCCGTGTGTGGCGCCAATGTTCGAATTTGAAAAGTTTGGCAAACATGGAACATGGGTTAATAAGGATTTGCTTCCTCATACTGCAGGAATTGTTGACGATATAACAATAATTAGGTCAATGAACACTGAGGCAATTAATCATGATCCTGCGATAACATTTATAAATACAGGGGTTCAACCGCCGGGAAAACCAAGTATGGGTTCATGGCTTAGTTATGGCCTAGGCAGTGAGAATGAAAATATGCCTTCTTATGTTGTTATGATTTCTCGAGGTAGGGGACAATTACAGGCACTTTATGATCGCTTATGGGGAAGTGGTTTTCTCCCTTCAAAGCATCAGGGAGTTAAATTACGGTCATCGGGTGAGCCGGTGCTTTACCTTGATAACCCTCCTGGAATTGATCGTGACATGCGGCGAGACATGTTAGACGGTTTACAAAAGTTGAATTCTAAAACTCACGAGAAGTTTAATGATCCAGAGACTCAAACTAGAATTTCTCAATATGAAATGGCTTTCAGAATGCAGGCAGAAGTTCCTGAATTAATGGATATTTCTAATGAGCCTAAGCATGTCAAAGATCTATACGGTCCAAATGTTGATAAGCCTGGTAGTTTTGCCAGAAATTGTTTACTTGCTCGCAGGATGGCTGAAAAAGGAGTGCGCTTCATGCAATTGTTTCATCGTGGTTGGGATCAACATGGTAGTTTGCCTTCAAAAATTAGACAGCAGTGCGAGGATATTGATCAGCCATGTGCAGGATTAATTAAAGACCTCAAGGAAAGAGGGATGTTCGATGACACTCTTGTTGTATGTGGTGGAGAATTTGGACGTACTATCTACTCCCAAGGAAAGCTAACTAAAGATAACCATGGCAGAGACCATCATGGTCGTTGTTTTACTACATGGATGGCTGGTGCTGGTATTAAAGAAGGATATGATTACGGGCAAACTGATGACTATTCTTATAATATTATTAAAGATCCTGTCCACATTAGGGATTTAAATGCGACTATACTCGATAGGATGGGAATTGATCATGAGAAGCTGACTTTTAGGTATCAAGGTCTAGATCAGCGCCTGACTGGAGTTGAAGAAGCTAGAGTTATTAAAGAAATTATAGCTTAATTGACCAATAAATTGAGGTGTTTAGTGGAGTTTGAAAAACTAAGAATAATTTTTATTACTTTGGGTCGTCTGGTTGGACCAATACTGACTTCATCCCTGCATTCTTAGCGGCCTCAATACCTAGCTGACTGTCTTCAAATACCAAACACTTTGTTGGATCTACGCCCATTTCTTCAGCAGCCAGGAGAAAAAGATCTGGTGAAGGTTTACTGTTTTTGACATCATCCTGAGTTACGATAGTTTCAAAAAGTTCAGTTATACCTATAGCATTCATTGTTGCGATAACAGTTTTTTTCACGCCTCCTGAAGCCACGGAAATCGGTTTTCCTTTGGCTTTGCATTCTCTAGCAAAATTAATTACTGGATCATATGGCTTTACTCTTTCGATGTTATTAAAAAAATAGGCTTCTTGATCGGTGACGACTTTTTCTGGGTTCATATCGCATCCGAACCTTTGGTTTAGTATTTTTACTGTATCGTGCATGCCAACTCCGGCATAGGACTGAGCAATCTCTCTCGTAAATATGAAGTTGCCTCCATTTTTTTTAAATGATTCAATCCAACCATCAAAGTGTACATGCATAGATAGTGACAGGGTTCCATCATGATCAAAAATATATCCGTCAAAATCAACTTTTGGTATTTTCACTTTCCTTCTTATTTTTTGGGGTTCAATTGTTAATGAGGTTCATCTATGTCGTAGTAAAAATCTACTGATAATTTAATTCACAAGAACCGAGCTCATTAATAATGAATATATTGATTCTGTATCCGGATAATAAAAATGTTATCACTGGAAACCTTTGCTCAGCATTGCAGTATCAAAAAATCTTACAAGGCTTAGGCTGTTCAGTTGATGTGGATTTCAAATATACTGGCCAAAGAGCTGAGGTTTTGATAGCGATTAATGCAGCTAAGAAAAACCCTGAGATCATAGAGTTTAAGGCGCTTAATTCAAATGCAAAAATTGTGAGTGTGCTTTCTGGAACGGATATTTATCCGGAGCCTTTAGAAAAGACAATTGAATCAATGAAACTGTCTAATGCTTTAGTTGCTCTTCAGCCTGATGGCTTATTAAAAGTTCCTGAATGTTACAGAGGAAAAACATTTTTAATTTATCAAAGTGTTGAGTCCATAATTAATGTTTCTAGTCCGATGGAACATATTTCTGAATTCAGGGTAACTTTGATTGCTAACATAAGATCAGTGAAAGATCCGCTCGTTGCTCCTAACGCATGTAATCTCCTTCCTGTTAGTTCTAAAATAAAAATTATTCACATAGGTTATTGTTTGGAAAAAGATTTAGGTGATACCCTAACAAAAGAGAATGAAAACAATAAAAGATACAATTGGATGGGTGGTCTTGATGAATTAGAGACTAGAAAGATTTTAAGCCAAAGTAATGTACTTTTAATTACTTCTAAAAATGAAGGAGCCGGTAGAGTCGTTGGCGAAGCTATTGAATTAGAAATACCAATAATTTCTACTAGGAATTCAGGAGTATTAGGAGTTTTGGGTGATGATTATAAAGGTTATTACCCGATAAGTAATTCAAAGAGCCTATCTAAATTACTTCTGAGAGCCGAAGATGATGTGAATTTTTTAGAGTCATTGAACGAGCAATGTCAGAGCAAGGCTCATCTTTTTAGTCCTGAAGTTGAGAAGCAGTCTTGGTCCAAACTTATAAGTGAAATTTCTCTTATGTAAATTTGGTTACTAATCTTTTCGCTTTTTTCTGAATTGAATTTGCTTTTCTTTTTTTACCTATTTGTTTCAACAGGTTGGAATAGTTTTCACATGTTATTTCATATATAGCTGACCCATTGTTTAGATTCTTCTCCAAGAAATTGATGGCTAATCGATAATTTACTATAGATTCATCAATTTCTCCTATTTTTCCAAGGCTTGCGGCTAGATTTGCATGTGATTGGCCAAGATCAGGTTCACTCGATTCCTTTGATTGAGATAGAATATCAAGGGCTTGCTCATGCATTTCTCGAGATTGACTGAGAAACCCTGAATCATAAAATAAGGTCCCTAGATTATTGTAGACAGCTGCAACTTCATGACTACTAGATCCTAAATTCTTTTCAAAAATTTCAAGGGCGATCATATAATTTTCTTCTGCTATTTCATAGTCCTGACGATTTTTATAAAGCATCCCAAGATTATTTCTTATATTTGCAATATCAATATGTGGTAATCGATTCAATGAAGAGAAAATATCGATAGCTTGATTGTATAGAATTATAGCTTCGTCAATTAAGGAGTTGTTATCATATATGCATGCAAGACTACTTTTTATTCTTGCTAATTGGATTCTTTCAATACTTTCAACACCTTCGAGACTTAATGCTTCGACGTATACTGATTCAGCTTCCAGGTCTTTTCCAAAATCACGAAGTAGATCGCCTAATAGTTCCAAGCAAGTCATCAGATTACAAGCTTGATCTGGTCTGCTCTCAATTAGTCTTCTAGCAGATTCGGCGCCGGTTTCTGCTGCTCTAATAGCATCTTCTAATTTTCCTAACTTTTTGAGATTTTGAATTCTCTCGATAAGCACGTTGAGTACAGTAGGAGTGGATTTTTTAACTTCTACGCGCATTTGTTTTTGGAGTTTGATTCGTTCTTCTATTTATAGAAACAAAAAAAGATCATTACTATTAATATTTTGACGTGCTAATTAAAGATAGGGTTACAATTTTTTTAATCATTTTCAATTACTTGAACTTTATTTAAGTAGTTTTAAGATTTCTGAACGGATTAATGGAATCTTGCAAATATCAGACAAAGTGTTAATTGACGGTCTTTCTGGATTCAGTATTCCAAGAATTCTTGCCATTTCCTTCTCGTAATGTTCTATAGCTAATAAAGTAGGTTCAGAATCTTCAAGATATTCGAGCGCTCTTTTTAGGAGGTCGTAAAGAGGTTTTATAGGAGTATCCGATTCTGAAACCTTATTAAGCAGTTCGACAAAGTAGCTAGCGGATAACGTTTTCAAATAACTTTTGCGGATATTTACTCTTGTCAGTAATACCGAAGTTTCTTTGAGTGTGTGTAAATCAGATTTTTTGCTTCTTATAATTTCAAACTCTCCTTCGAAGAATAGGTCGAGCTTCCCTGAGAATTGGCTCTTGGGCCTTCTTGCTCCCTTGGCAACTGTTTTTAGGACTCCATGATCTATTGTGCACCATGTTACAATCATACTTGACTCAGTGAGTGGAGTCTTACGAATGATTATACCTTGGCACTTGTTCATGTTGCGTGATGCTTATCGGTGTATAAAGTAAACCCTATGGACGAAATTTCCATTGACCTCCAAGCTTTTGATACAGATTCCTTAAAGTCCCGTATTGGTGAGCTTCGGAGGTATCTTTGACTTAGAAAGCTTACAATCTCAAAAAGAAAAACTTGAGTGTAAGATGTCTGCGCCTGGATTTTGGGATGATAATGAGCAGGCAGCTAAGATTTCGGGGGAGCATTCTTCAGCATCTAAAAAGATTAATCTGTTCGAGGATTTGGATTCAAGAGTCTCTGACATAGATGATTTGATTGCTTTTGCTGAAGAAGAGGGTGATAAGGCTGCTATTTCTGAAGTTAAGAAAGAAGTTGATGAGTTGTCATTAATGCTAGGTGACTTGGAAATGGAACTATTGTTGTCTGGTAAATATGATAAGAAGAATGCATTTTTAACGATACATGCTGGCACCGGTGGTACAGAGGCCTGTGACTGGGCGGAGATGCTTTTGAGACAATATCAAAGATGGTCTGAGAGAAGAGGATTGAAGGTGGAAATTGTGGAGTGCCAAGAACATGATGAAGCGGGTATTCGTTCAGTGACGATGAAAATATGTGGTCCTCATGCTTACGGTTATTTACAGACAGAAAGAGGGGTTCATCGATTGGTTAGAATTTCACCATTTGATTCCCAGTCTCGTCGCCACACTTCTTTTGCGAGTTTAGATGTAGTGCCTGAGATTGAAGATGATTCTAGTATAGAGTTGGATGAAAAAGAATATGAGATAACTACCACTAGAAGTGGTGGAAAAGGAGGTCAAAATGTTAATAAGGTTGAGACTGCGGTGATTTTGAAACATCACCCATCTGGAATTTTAATTCGATGCAGTGCGGAGAGAAGTCAGCATAAAAATAGAGCCGTCGCGCTTCAGCTTTTAAAAGCTAAGTTATTTCAAATTGAGGAGGACAAGAAAAGAGCTGAAATGGAAAGGCAATACGGAGAGAAAGGAGAAATTGCTTGGGGAAGTCAGATCAGATCATATGTATTTCAACCTTATCAAATGGTTAAAGATCATAGGACAGGTTTTGAAACGAGCAATGTTAATGATGTAATGGATGGCGCAATTGATGGTTTTATAGAGGCAAAGTTACGTGGGAAAACAGCATCGTCCGATTGATTAGATTCACTTGATTTACGATATGGAACAACTGCTTGAGATTGATGTTTTAACAATTTTTCCTGATGTTGTTCGAGTGCCTCTATCCGAAAGCATTATGGGGAGAGCTATGAGTAGTGGAATCGTCAGAACATGTATTCATGATTTAAGGGATTGGACTAATGATAATCATAAAAAAGTGGATGATGAACCTTATGGTGGAGGTCCTGGAATGGTAATGAAGCCAGAACCTTTTTTTTCTGCGGTGAATGATTTGAAAAAGGAAGATACCAAAGTTGTTCTGATGACTCCTCAAGGAAAAAGGTTTAACCAAAAAAAAGCTGAGTTTTTTGCTAAATCCTCATCACATATGATTGTACTTTGTGGTCATTATGAAGGCATTGACCACAGAGTAATTGAATCTTTGGTTGATGAAGAGATTTCTATTGGTGATTACGTTTTAACAAATGGAGCAATCGCCGCTGCTGTTTTTATTGATTCTGTGGTACGGCTTATACCTGGAGTGTTGGGAGATGATCGCTCTAATGTTGAGGAATCCTTTTCTGTTTATGAGGGTATTTTAGAAGCCCCTGCTTATACTCGGCCAGCAGATTTTCAGGGAAAGAAAGTTCCAGATGTGTTGCTTTCTGGTAATCACAAGAAAATATTAGATTGGAAGTTTGATAAAGCACGGGAGCGAACAAAAAAAAATAGGCCTGACCTTATATAATTGACTTAATTGGTCGGGCCAGCGGGATTTGAACCCACGACCTCTTCACCCCCAGTGAAGCGCGCTACCAAACTGCGCCATGGCCCGTTATCCTATTATTGGAAACAGAGTGTTTCCAGTTATTCTGAGACATTTGACTACATCTTAGTTTGAAGCAAGAGAAAACCCTGTAGCTTTTGTTTAAACTGACTGAAAAACAAAGTTGCTTTGAGCCAAGCTGAAAGCAAAGTTACTATAAATGTCTGAAAGCGAATCCATAAAGGTGGCAGTTCTGGGAGCTAGTGGTTATTCTGGTTATGAACTTATTCGTATTTTATTGAATCATAAAAAATCGGAATTGGTATGTGTTACTTCTCGGGCAGAGTCAGGCAAGAGCATTTCTGAAGTTTTTCCTAGATTGAGAGGTGACGTTAAAGCCGATATCCTTATTTTTGAGGAGCCTAAATCTGAAAATATTATTAAGAGTGGTGCTTCTTTCGTTTTTTTAGCCTTACCGCATGGAGTAGCTGCTGAATTCGCCGGCCCTTTATTGGATGCAGGTCTTAAGGTTATTGACCTTAGCGCTGATTTTAGGATTAAGAGCCCGTCTATATACGAAGAGTTTTATGGTAGCGCCCACCCAGCTCCTGCAAGACTTAAGGAGGCTGTTTATGGTTTGCCGGAAATTAGACCAAATGAGATAGCCAAGGCATCATTAATTGCATCTCCAGGATGTTATCCTACAAGTATCCTCTTGCCGCTTATCCCTTTGATAAGAAATCACATAGTGGATTTCTCATCGATTCATGTCGTTAGTATGAGTGGAACTAGCGGCGCAGGAAAGAGTCCAAACCCTGAACTTCTTTTTGCACAATGTAATGAGAGTGTACGTGCCTACTCAGTTCCTAAGCATCGACATTTATCAGAAATTGAACAGGAGTTGTCTCTAGAGGCTGGAGAGCCGATTCTAATTTCTTTTACTCCTATTTTAATGCCTGTGAACTCTGGTATTGCTACAATTATTCATGCGACAGGAAAAAATATAGATAATTGTGAGACTGTTTATCATGCGCTAAATTCTGCATATTCAGATTGTCCTTTTATTAGGATTCTTGAAGAAGGTGTACCGCCAGATACTAAGAATGTCACTGGTACAAATTTCATAGACATAAGTTGTGCGTTTGATAAGAGAACAAATCGGCTGATCTTAATGAGTACTGAAGATAATCTAATTAAGGGAGCCTCTGGTCAAGCTGTTCAGAGTTTTAACTTGATGTGTGGGTTTGATGAAATAACAGGACTGCTTAGCTGAACAAGTTTAGCATATTTATTATCTAACCTAATATTAAGGGGTTTGAGAGAATAAAAAATGTCAGATAAAACAAAAAAATTAAAGTCTATAAAACTACCTAAGGGGTTTAGGGCTTCAGGTGTTTACTCGGGCATCAAAGGAAATAATAAGCTGGACCTTGGTTTAATCTTTTCAGAGAGAATGACTGTCTCCACTGCAGCGTTTACTACGAACCAGGTCAAAGCAGCTCCTGTAAAATTGTCAAAAAAGCACCTTCGTCGCTCAGATATTAGAGCTGTTATTGTTAACAGCGGAAACGCAAATGCTTGTAACGGAAAAAAAGGCGATGATGACGCCTTATCTATGGCTAGATGTGCGGCTGATTCATTAGGCATTAACCCTTGGCAGGTTTTTATTTGTTCTACAGGTATCATTGGATATCCTTTACCGATCGATAAGATCCGAAATGCTGCACCTAATCTTGCTAGTAGTCTTAGGGTCAATGGATGGAAGAATTTTTCGGAAGCAATTATGACTAGCGATAGCGTTAATAAAGTAGCTTCTACCCAAATTAATTTTGGAAACAAGAAAATTACCATTACTGGAGCTGCCAAAGGTTCAGGAATGATTGCTCCAAATATGGCGACGATGCTTGCTTTCATTTTGACCGATGCTGCAATTACTCAAAGTGAGTTGAAAATTGCTACGAAAATAGCTGTCGATGAATCTTTTAATTCGATCAGTGTTGATGGTGACATGAGTACCAACGATACAGTTATGGTTATGGCCAATGGAGCGGCCAAAAATTCAGTACTGAAAAAAAATTCAAGAAACCTTTCTAAATTTGTTGAAGCATTAAAAAAAGTGATGTTGAACTTATCCAAGCAGCTAGTTAAAGATGGTGAGGGTGTTTCAAAGTTTGTTACAATAGAAGTTAATGGAGCTGCAACTGCTAAAGATGCTAGGAAAGTATCAAAAGCTGTATCTGAATCATCATTAGTGAAGTGTTCGTGGAATGGTTCCGATCCAAACTGGGGGAGAGTTATTGATGCTGTAGGTTATTCCGGAGCAAAGATTAAGGAGGATAAAGTGGATATATTTTTTGGTAATTTTGCGAGCGCAATAGGAGGAGTGGTGGCAAGTACTCCGATTGAAAAGCTGAAGAATGAGGTAGCCAAAGAAGAGTTTACGCTCCGGATTGAACTCAACTTAGGCAATGGTTCGCATCGATTGTTTACATCAGACTTGTCTGAAGAATACGTTGCTTTTAATAGGCTTGAGTACGCATTAAAAATTCAGGGGCATTGATTCTCTTAATTTGTCGAGTAGATTAACATTCTCTCAATTCATTATTTAATGTTTGGGAATACTTATTAAATTGGATGTCTATTCACGAAGAGTTATTAAGAAAGCATATAAACAAGGCTTCAATACTTGTTGAGGCCTTGCCTTACATTCAAGCCTTTAGGGGGAAATGTCTTTTAGTGAAAGTAGGGGGGTCAGCTATGGAGGATTCTAATCTTCTAGAGGCGTTACTCAGAGATGTTGTTTTACTAGAAGCTGTCGGTATCAATCCAGTGATTGTTCATGGTGGAGGAAAAGCAATATCAGAAGCAATGGAAAATTCAGGAATCGAGCCTCGATTTGTTTCAGGTCAGAGATACACAGATCTTGAGTCGATTGGAATAGTTGAAAACACTCTTGCAAATATTGTAAACCCAAATCTTGTAAGTTTAGTTCATTCTCATGGCGGTAAAGCTAAGGGAATTCATGGAGCAGAAGTATTTTTTTCAACTAGGATGAAAGCAGTTAGTTCTGATAATGAAGACGGTGATCTTGGATATGTTGGAGAAGTTGTTAGGTGTGATATAACTGAAGTAAGCCGATTAGCACGAGAAGATATCATACCCATTTTATCACCTCTATCGAGAGAAGATGATACTGATGTAATTTTAAATACTAATGCTGACCTTGCCGCTAGCGCACTGGCTGCAGAAATGAATGTTGCAAAGTTGGTATATATAAGTGATGTGCTTGGTGTATTAAAAAATCCAGAAGATGACTCTACATTAATTAATACTATCAAATGTTCTGAGGTTTCTAAGCTCTCTGATGAGGGAATCATCACAGGTGGTATGCTGCCAAAATTGAACTCAGCCATTCATGCTATTGAATCAGGAGTAGGTAAAGTTCATATGATTGATGGTCGAATTCCGCATTCATTGCTTCTAGAAATATTTACTAATACCGGTATAGGTACTGAGATTGTGCCGTCATGAATAATAGCGAAGAAAAAACTGCCGACATATACAATAAGTATATAGTGCCAAATTATGGAAGGTTTCCCTTGGTTCCTGTTAAAGGGGAGGGGTCTTTATTGTTTGATGAGCATGGAAATAGGTATCTTGATTTTACTGGAGGTATAGCGGTTAACTCACTGGGGCATTCTAATAAAACAATGGTTGAGGTGTTAACCAAGCAGTCATCGACTTTAATTCATTGCTCTAATTTGTATCAACCTAGGATACAGGGAGATCTTGCTAAAGTGATTGTGGAGGAAGTTGTAGGTTCTCCAGGTAAATGTTTTTTTTGTAACAGCGGAGCTGAGGCTAATGAGGGAATTATAAAGCTCTCTAGAAGGTATGGAGAGATGAGTCCTGCCCCTTCAGGTCAGCCTAGAAGAGAGATTATTTGCTTTAAAGGTTCTTTTCATGGTCGAACTACTGGCGGGATGGCCGCCACTGGCCAAGAAAAAATAAGGTCAGGCTTTGGTCCATTAATGGAGGGTTTCAAGCACGTTGATTTTAATGATGTTTCTGCACTTCAGGATGCAATTACTGAAGATACAGTCGCTATTTTGTTGGAAGCGATTCAGGGAGAAGGGGGTATTAATGTGGCCTCGATTGAATTTTTATTGGAATGCCAAAAAATCTGTAAAGAACACAATGTGCTGCTTTTATTTGACGAAGTACAGTGTGGAGTTGGTCGATGCGGGACTTTAAACGGTTGGCAGTCTATAGAAGGCGCAGAGGGAATTATTCCGGATGCTATATCTTGGGCAAAAGGTATGGGAGGTGGCTTTCCAATTGGAGCGGTTTGGATAAGTTCAAAAAAGGTTAGAGATTTTAATTTGTCAGACATCCTTGCTCCAGGTTCGCATGGCTCAACTTTTGGAGGTTCTCCATTGGCAAGTGCTGTTAGTTACACTGTAATTAGAAAAATTATAGATGATAACTTGTGTGAAAATGTTAGGAATTTAAATGAGTTTATTATGGACTCTATAGAGATTGATGAAATCCCATTGTTAAGTGACATTAGAGGAGTTGGTCTAATGTTGGGATTTGTTATAGATGTTGAAGAATTAGAAAAACTAGAATCTTTTCGGATAAGTGGACAAAGCCCCTCAATATATATAGTCAACCTTTTAAGTAAAAATGGCTTACTGACAGTACCAGCTGGAGCTGACGTAATAAGATGGCTCCCTCCTCTAAACGTGGATAAAAATGAGGTTAAAGAGGCAATAAAAATAATGAAAGTAACCTTAAGTGATAAAATAATATGAAGAACTTTCTTTCTATTGAGTCTTGTACAAAAGAATCTTTAGTTTCCTTAGTTAATTCGGCTGAACTTTTAAAGGAGGCAAGAGTGTGCGGAGATTTTTCAGATAATTCATTAAAAAATCAGTGTTGGGGGATTATTTTTAGTAAGGCTTCAACACGGACTCGAGTCAGTTTTGAGGTGGGCATACGCGAGTTGGGTGGATCTGCATTGTTTCTTTCTCCAAAAGACCTTCAACTTGGTAGGGGAGAGCCTATTAAAGACACCGCAAGAGTCATGGGTAGAATGTTACATGGTGCCATTATTAGGAATGATTCCCAAGTCGAAGTGGAGAGCTTTGCTGAATTTTCCAAAATACCCACAATTAATGCGTTAACAGACATGGAGCATCCTTGCCAGATTATTGCGGATTTGCTTACTATAAAAGAAATTCAAGGAACGTGGGATGATAAGAAAATCGTTTTTCTAGGTGATGTTAATTGTAACGTGGCGCATTCTTGGGTTTGGGCTGCAGAAAGGCTAGGGTTTGAGCTTATTTTAACTGGTCCCTCTGAAATATGTAACCCATTAGAATATTTGAAGAAAGTAGGTTCAACTAAAGCTCATTACGTAGATAATCCAATAGAAGCTGTCAGTGGAGCTAACGTTCTATATACTGATGTTTGGGTCAGCATGGGTATGGAAGATCAAGCCTCAGAACGAGATGGACATTTTAATGCATATCAAATCAACCAACAATTGACGTCAATTGCAGATAGCGATGTCATGGTAATGCACTGTCTTCCGGCTTATAGAGAAAAAGAAATTAGTGAGACAGTTTTTGAAGAAAATGCTGAGACGATCTTTTCTCAAGCTGAAAATAGGCTTCATGCACAGAAGGCGATTATGAAGAGTTTAGTTTCTACTAATTAATAGAGTCCACTTTTCTTTAGATAAAATATTACATCTTCACAACAGCTTTCTGCTGTTCGGCCTTCAGTATTTAATTCAATTTCAGCATCCTTGGGAATTTCGTATGGATCTGATACTCCAGTAAATTCCTTAATTTCACCGCTTCTTGCTCTAGCATACAATCCTTTTCTATCCCTTTTCTCGCATTCCTCTAAGGTTGTATTGACATGGACTAAAATGAAAATTGAATTCTTTTCAATGTTAGCTCGTATTTCTTTTCTTATTTCATCATAAGGGGCAATTGGGGCACAAATAACGACACCCCCATTCTTACATATTTCTTTTGAAACAAAAGATATTCTTCTGAGGTTCATTAACCGGTCCTCTTTAGAAAAACCTAACCCAGAGCATAATGTTTTTCTTATTATGTCACCATCTAAGAGAGTTACATTTCTTCTTGTTGAATCGAGAAGTGTCGATTGAAGCTGTTTTGCTATTGTGGATTTTCCTGATCCTGATAATCCCGTAAAGAAAATAGTAATACCCTTTTTGTAATTTGGAGGTTCTAGATAAGTTAGTTCATTCAACACTTCTTCAAAGCTATTTTCTTTTGATCCTTTTGGAATATTTATCAATTCTAAAGAAGAATATTGGCTAATTAATTTTGTACACTGGGTAGTTATTAAGGTTTTGATTCCCCAGTTATTTGCGATGATTACCTGGTTTAAAAATGTTCTTTTATCATTAGGCGGTACGCCAGGTAATATTGATAACTGATAGCTATTCTCTGGTAACTTTGACAAGGCAGCTTTAATGCACTTTAAGTATCTAGAGCTCTCCTGTGGGTCACTAAAAAAAGTTTGGATTAATATTTTCTTTTGAGTTTTTTCGAAAAAATCTCTTAAATAATTAATTTCTGATTTATGTATAATGTCATTACAAATGAACATCGTATTGAGCCCTTGGAAATTATGATTTTGGTATAACCTAAGAGATTGGTAGTTTACATGGTATGGGGTTTCAATTCCTTCAATTAATCCTCCAAAATAATGCTTTTTATTGAAAGAAAAGATACTTTCAACAGTTAAAAACGCCATGAGTACACCTTCGCTATCGCGAAGTTCAACTTTATTACCTATATTAATTTTTTTTTGTAATTTCGTATCTACCTCAAGCGAAAGTAATTTTGACCAAGGAGAACCGTCATCCAAGCAATAATTATTTTGAACAGAAATAAAATCTTTATGGTTAATATATCCAGTAAGTGGAAAATAATTACCGTGCAGAAATAGTTCCAGATCGTATAGCTGACCTTGGGTTAGGTTGTGGGATTCGCAACCTTGATTTGCACTGATTAACTCATTTGCCTTTTCGTTATCTACTATGAGATTTGATGGCATAATGTTTGAGGGTTAATTTAAAGTCTTTATTATTCATAATGAGAGGAAGATTATTTCTCATTTATCTGATTTTAAACCCTCTTCATTTACCTTTTCGCTAGAATTGGCTTTCTTAGAAGCCGCTAATTCTATTTTGCCATCTCCGAATGCGATTACAGCCCCTTCTCTGAGTAGCCAGTTCAAATCTTGTAATACCTTCATTTGTTCTGTTCCAAGCTCATTTGGCTTATCAGATGAATTATCCTCTTTATCATCTAAATTTTTTGGATTTGGGGGAGCTAGTCCATCTAATAGTTCTTTACTGGTTACTCTTTTTCTTTCACGAATCATAGTAACTATAGCCTTAATTGGTTTGGAAAGAGTGTCATCTTCGGATAATGGTTTTGGCCGAGATATGCACGCAAATATTTTTTTACCTCTTTTGAAAAATTTTAATCCCTCATTTCCAAGTATGGTACAAAGAGGATTAACTAAACTTGCAGGATGTTTTTTTGCATGAAAAGATGACTCTTTTAGTAAAGATAGTAATCCAGGTGACAATTTCTTTCCTTCGATATTGCCTGACAGTGTAAAGCTTTTGCCAATTGTGATTAGATCTTTTGAGTAATTATCTATAAAATGTTTTTCGACCGCCTCTTGGTCTTTTAATACAAGAGGTCCATAGCTCTCAGTGCTCTCAGTGCTCTCAGTGCTCTCAGTGCTCTCAGTGCTCTCAGTGCTCTCAGTGCTCTCAGTGCTCTCAGTGCTCTCAG
>PAHQ01000104.1 GCA_002705125.1 Verrucomicrobiales bacterium
TTATCTAAAGCCTCATTAGCATTCTTTAAGTCTTTAGGACAATTTCCTTTAAGCGCTTTTTTTAGATTCTCTAACTTTAAGTTTATCTCATTAATTTCCTGAGAAGACAAATCCTCGGCAAGCATTTTTAGTCCTTCCTCTACAGCGGGAATGAGTTCATCACTTTTCATCTTTGCTTCTGCAAACAAGCGCTCGTTCATATCATCAAAAGCATGCTCAATTGATTCGTTAACCATTTTTTCAACGCTCTCATCGTCAACATCAACAGCTGAATTCTTTATCTCAACGATCTTTTCTCTACCTGTAATTGTATCTCTAGCCAAAACAGTAAGGATCCCATCTGCATCAAGAGAAAATTCTACCCCAACTCTTGCCGCCCCCCTTCCAGAGGAATCAAAATCAATTGCGAATTCACCAAGATTCCAATTATCTTTAGCCATTTCTCTCTCTCCCTGTAAAACATTAATAGCCATTTCCTTCTGCTGCGCGACCGCATTAGTGAATAACTCTCCTCTCTTNACGGGGATCGTTGTGTTTCGTGGAATAATCACATTCATGAGACCGCCNAATGTTTCAACTCCCAATGATAAAGGCGTAACATCAAGCAAAATAATCTCTCTGAGAGCACCTGAGAGCACTCCTCCATGAGTAACAGCACCTAATGCAACAGACTCATCAGGGTTTTGAGAAAGGTCTGGTTTTTTATCGAAAAACAACTCAACTAGCTCATGCACTAATGGAATCCGGCTACTTCCTCCAACTAATATAATTGAGTCTATATCATCTTTAGAAAAACCCGAGTCTATGAGCGCCTTATGGCAATGGCTGATGGTTTTCTCAATTATGGGTCTTAAAATTTCATTCAATGTATNNATGGTAATNACANGCTCGAAACTTTNNACTCCATNATAAAAAGGNATCTTTATATTATAATTTTTTTCTGAGCTAAGCACTTCTTTACATTTTCTACCTGCATCAAGAAATAATGCCCGAACCTCAGAACTAGCCTCGGCTATAGAACAGCCCTCAGCCTTATGATAAATGAAATCGGCAACAGCTATATCTATGTCATCTCCTCCCAGTTGAGTATCACCACTAGTTGAAATAACCTGAAAAACACCCTCACTTAGTTCAAGTATTGAAACNTCAAATGTCCCACCTCCAAAATCATAAACTACTATCCTAGATTTGTCCTCCATCTTGTCCATCCCATAAGCAATAGCCGCAGCAGTAGGTTCACTAATTATTCTTACAACGTCAAGACCAGCCATCTCTGCAGCAGATTTTGTNGAAGCTCTCTGAGAGTCGTTAAAATATGCTGGAACCGTAATAACTGCCTTGGTAAAATTTTCTCCAGAAGCATCCTCAGCAACATCACGGAGGTGAGATAAAATCGAAGACGAAACCTCTTCAGGACTTAACTCCTTATCTCCAACTTTGCATTTTTCTCCGCTCCCAATTTTTCTTTTCACTGAGGCGACGACTTCGCTAGGACTAACAGTCATCATTCTTCTAGCCGATTCACCAACAACAGGAGAACTCTCTTTCGAATACCAGACCACTGATGGAGTAATCCGAGAACCTTCGCTATTGGCAAAAAGAATTGGNAATCCTGAATCCACCACACCTACTAGCGAATTAGTNGTTCCAAGATCAATACCTAAGATTTTTTCAGACATTCTATTTTACCTAATAATCAAATAATAGATTGCATGCGATTCATGACTTCTTTTTCCCATTTTATAAGGAAAGAAATATCCCTGAAGCTTATCTCCATTTTTAACTTTGCAGAATCCTTGTCGCATTCAAGCAAACGATCAATCTCTGCGAATGATTTCATAATATTAGATTTTGCTTCTCTAATCTTACCGCTGGCTTCAAAAAGTTCAGACTGAATTTGGACTAGTTCTTTAGCCAATAAGGCCTCTCCTATAGAGCTTAATGTTTTTGATCTTTTTCTTATAAANATATCAGCAGAAGATATTACCTTNCCAATTTTAGTAAACAAATCCATAACATTGGATGAAAGAGCACCGTCAGATCTGAGTAAAGCTTCGAAAACCAACTCGTAAAGATGACCTATCCTTGAAGCTGGATTGCTTAAAGTTTGATGTGCNTGATTAATTTGCGCAAAACTTTCCNCATGACCTCCTGCATCTGGGTGATGTTTTTTGGATAACTCCTGAAACTTGGATCGNAATTCTTCAGAATCTAAAGACAGACAACGTGTCTGAGCAAGTTCCTCATAAAAATCCACTATAGGCATTTAAATATCAGGCAGAAAAACTTTCCCCGCAGGAGCAAGTAACCTCAGCGTTAGGATTTGAAACTTTGAAGCCACCACTTTGAAGATCGTCACTCCAATCAAGCTGTGAACCAGATACAAACAGTGCACTCTTAGGATCAACAACCACTCTAACTTCATTTGAAGTAACCATAATATCTCGTTCAACTGGNCCGTCNACTAAGTCCATCTTATATTGAAGTCCAGAGCATCCGCCTCCTACTACCGCCACTCTCAATGCACCGTAGTCAGATTTTCCTTGTTTCTCCAAAAGTCCGAGCAACCGAGACGACGCATTAGGCAACACCTCAATGAGGCTTTCATTACCAATTTTATAGCTAACTTNAGAAGCTGACATTNTTATCAAATTCAACCTAATATCACATANCCATATAGGCAAAGATTTTGCATAAAAAGACTGAAACCAACACTTATCACATCTCGTAAATGCTGCAACTCGAGCACATCAATTAACTCTTGAAATCTTTCTAATAGCAGATCTCTTGGGAGAAACTAATTTATCTAATTCTTCAATAAAAACTTTGTCATCTGATGGTAAATCAGAACCAATAATACTATGAATAATGTGTCTATCTTGTGAGGCAAGATTACTTGAAAAACTCATTCCATTAATTTTAACTGAAGAATTTAACCTCATTCTAACTGAATCTATTAATTCTATTTGTTCATATGCATCATAAAGCTTAAATAGGCCGAGNAATGCAGTGCTAGTAAATTCATAATCGCCCCTTTTCAAAACCTCGTTATAATACGTTTGAGATATTTCGTAATTCATTGCGGAAAAATATTCAGCAATCTTCAATAAGGTCTTATTTGAAAGGTCATTAATCCTAAATTGATCAATAAAGTTTTTATAATAGACTTCAATCTCCTCAGGTTCTTTGAAAGAGCTTTGCTCAATAACTTCAAGAACTATCATTGCAAGAACCTCAATCAGTGAATCATTTGCAACAGAGTCAGACATTAGATTTTTGACCCTCGATACACTTTCTTCATGCCCGTATTTCTTAATTAGAAATTCGACATATATACTTATGGCCTCACTACATAAATCACTCAAAAATGGAAGGTCTAGCGTGATAAGAATTCCCTCAAATTCTTCAATACCTTCATCTATTCTATCCATTTGCTCCATTGAGACCATAACAAATGCCGCAGCATTAAGCGCATGAATAGCCGCTGCAAAACCTTGCTTAAACTCTTTATAGTATGAAAGAGAATCATCCCACCGGTATTGTAATCCCGACAATTTTACTAAATAACTTGAGGCTTCATCGAGGTGAAATTCATCCAACTTCTGGGTCGATATCTTGGCATTCAAAAATTCAGCTTCAGATTCTGCAAACCTACTTAGCTTAATTAAAGACTTACCCTTTAATAAATGAATCCTTATTTTAAGATCCGGATCCAGTTGATACGAATCTAATTTCTGTAGATACTTGACCGACTCCTCAAATTTACTAAGCGAAAAAAGTACCGATGCTTTGTTGTATATTACATCTGGATAAAAATATGAATTCTCATACTTTTTGATAAATTTATCTAACGCTCTTAGAGCCGGAACTTTATAGTCTAATTGGATAAGATTTGCTGCCCAATAAAATTCTACCATCTCATCAAATAACGATACAGTCTCTGATGATCTATAGTTCTGAAGAAATTTTATTGAGTCTTTAAATTTTCTTTTTTTAAAAGCGGCTACCCCAGCGTAATATGAAGACAAGCTCAATCGAATATCATTTTTCTCGGCCGTAAGTGCAATTGACTCGGCAATTTTTAAAAGTTCATCGTATTGATTAGAATCCAGTAGTTTCTGGAATGACTTCGACTCCTCCTCAGCGTTGTCATTGGTTAATTGACAATAACAGTTCTCATTTGTTCCATTAAACAAAAAAACAATTAGCGCAAGGTAGGTGTATAAATTCAAAATTTGAATCCTCATTCTTTCGTGCTCTTTATCCTCTCTTTAATCAAATACCGACTTAGATATATATAATTACTATAATTTTTATAATTATCAATATTTTTCTTCTTTTTCTTGAAACAAAAACACCGCACCAGAATTGGCCCTGGAGCGGTGTTTTTTATGATTTGTATAAAAAAGATTAAGGAAATCTCTCGTGAGATATTTACCTATATCTTTCTAATTTTTAACTTCCTGAAGTAAATGAGGCTCTTCGGATCATGACCTTGTATACCTATAGTTCCCTCGCCTAATTTTTTTGTCTTCTCCTTATGATCTTCAGGTTCAGTGTATTCATTAGCAACCTTTCCATTAATAGTAATCGTTACCTTCTTTCCTTTAACTTTAATATTGTAGGTGAACCACTCATCATCAGCATGGGGTGCTTTCTTTACATCTTTAAAACTATAAACACTTGCTGTTTTTCTCCAATCTGAATGAGTCGCATTTACTTGTGCTTCATAACCAACAACTGGCCATCCACTAGCCTGATAAGCTGAATGAAAAAATATTCCAGCATTAGCACCTTTAGTGGTTTTCACCTCACACTCAAACTCAAAGTCTTTAAACTTAGCATTTCCATCTTCACCATAAAACATGTGAGCACGCGGTCCAAAAACTTTAATGGTTCCATCCACAACTGAAAACGTTTTTGGGTTCTCAGTATTAACTTTCCAGCCATTTAAAGTTTTACCGTCAAACATACTTACCCATTCACCGGCATTTGCTGAGGTGATTAATAGTGATAATGTAAACAATGATAATATAGATTTAATTTTTAGTTTCATAAAAAGTGTTAAGTTATAATTAGAATATTGTTTAATATATTTATTGAGATTTAATTGAATTATTTGCTAAGTCAGATTTAAAAAATAATAAGTGTTGCCATGGCAATTTATCATACGATCGGCTGAGCACGAAACCATTACTAGACATTTCTTTAATGACTTGGACTTTAGACATCTTATGCTCTGTTTTGATCGGAACTTTCGGATCTTCACTTCTGAACTCAAGCAAGCATACTACACCATCTTTTTTAAGAGACTTCTTTATACTAGCCAGCATTTCTTGGGGATGTGAAAATTCATGGTAAACATCAGCCATTAAAACAAAATCGACGCTATTGTCTGGCAAATCCGCATCCCAGTAACGATTCTCAATGGATTTAATATTATCTAATCCGGCTTTTTTAGCTCTACCCTCAAGCATTACGAGCATTTCAGGCTGAATATCAACAGCATAGGCCATTCCTTTTTCTCCTATAATATTGGCCATCATTAGAGTATGGTAGCCGTTACCAGAACCAATATCTGCTACTGAAATTCCAGGCTTCAGCTGCAATTCTTTAATCATCTCAGAAGTTCTTTCCTCTTCTTCTCTTACTTTTCGCATTAACCATGGAGCACCCTGCCAATGCATTGTTCTGGCAATTTCTCTACCCTTGTACTCAAGCAGTGCAGGAGGGCCTTCCTTATCATAAGCCGCTTTTTGTTCTGCGGCAGATAATAATGCCCACTCAATTGAGGATATTATTTCATTTGAAGTGGGGCGCACTCTCTGTCTGAATCTATTTACAACATTCCCCTTCCTACCAATAAGAAACTTTTCGAAATTCCATTTCACAGCACCGAAGAAATCAGGATTAGTCTCTTCTGACTGTAAAAACTTATAAAGTAAATGAACATCTCCGCCTTTAAGATTGACTTTAGAAGCCATGGTAAAACTGACGTCATAAGTTTCTTTACAGAATTTTTTTATTTCACTCTCGATTCCTGGCTCCTGACCTCCAAAATCATTACAAGGAAACCCAATAACATTTAGCCCCTTACCTTTGTATTTCTCAAACAAAAGTTGCAACCCTGCATATTGCGGAGTGTAGCCGCATTCGCTAGCAACATTCACAATCAAGATTGGTTTGCCAGCGAACTTGGATAATGAAGTCTTTTTGCCGTCAATGGTCTCAAAGCTAATGTCATAAATTGGAGATTTAGCTATGACTGAGGCCGTTAGTAAAACTTGAAATAATATATTTAATCGAACCATTCGTCTTTGGGGTCAAATGCTGGTATTGGAATGTTTATGATCTTCATATTACCGACCGCTCGGTGTCGACAACCAGGTTTTATAAGCACTGATGTCATTGGCTTGGCTGGAATTCTTTCGCCATCAAGCTCTATATACCCCTCACCTTCAAGAACTAGGTAAATCTCATGCATCTCCTTGTGATAGTGAGTTGATGCATCCTTAGATATTTCCACTAAATGAAGGCTAGCTACCCCACCCAATTCGCTAAATGCTCTTCTAGCCATTCCGCATGGACATGAAACTGGATCAATTTCATCTAATTTTGCGACACTGAATCTTTGTGAAGTTTGCATAGAAAGAATAAGATAAACTTAAACTAATCACTAATGAATCCAAGGCTATAAATCGATTATTATAGATAAATTTATGTGATATGATGCAACTAAGGCACTAATTTAGTTGATAGTAGCTCAGCTTTCATTGACCAATTTCTTACTATTACTCAAATGACTAATCAAAGATTACCTATTCGCCCAAGACGAAACCGTAAAAGTGATGCCATTAGAGGCCTTTGTAGGGAAACAAGATTAAGTAAAGAATCACTAATCTACCCTCTCTTCATACATGATAAGCCGACCAATGAACCAATAGATTCCATGCCTGGCTGCATGAGATGGAGTATCAATGGAATTTTGGAGGAAATTGCAGATGCAAATTCAGTTGGAATTAATTCAATTGTACTTTTCCCAGCCATTGAAGATACCCTAAAAAGCTCGAATGCTGAGGAGTGCTTTAATGATGATGGGTTAGTTCAAAGAGCGATTAGAGAAATCAAAAGCAGCTTCCCAGAAATCTCACTTATAACAGATGTCGCACTAGATCCTTACAACAGTGATGGCCATGACGGTCTCGTCAGTAGCGATGGATCCATTCTTAATGATGAAACTCTTGAAGTTCTATGTAAACAGTCTTTATCGCATGCTCGAGCTGGTGCTGACATCATTGCCCCAAGTGATATGATGGATGGAAGAGTTGGAGCCATAAGAAATTCAATGGATGAAGAAAGTTATGAGCATGTTTCCATAATGAGTTATTCAGCAAAATTTGCTTCGGCTTATTATGGTCCATTTAGAGGCGCATTAAATTCTGCTCCAAAATCTGGAGACAAAAAAACTTATCAAATGGACCCAGCCAATGTGAAAGAGGCAGTCAGAGAAGTGATGCTCGATATCGAAGAAGGAGCCGACATCGTAATGGTTAAGCCTGCAGGTCCATACCTTGATGTAGTCGCAACCTTGAGTGATTGCATAGAAATACCCATAGCCGCCTACCAGGTTAGCGGAGAATACTTAATGATAGAGAGCGCCTGTTCCGCAGGTTGGCTGGACCGACGCTCTGTTGTTTTAGAGAGTTTAACTGGAATTCACCGTGCTGGAGCATCAGCTATTTTAACATATTACGCCAAAGAAGTGGCCTCTTGGCTTGAATAAGCAGGCCTTTATACAAAGTCGGTTTTGGCTCGACTAGTTGAGAATTTAAGGGATAATCCAAGAATTAGATGCCAGAATTTCCTCATACGGACCCAATCACAAATCTATATAAGATTTTAAAAGAAAAATCATTTTTTACCGGTGACTTCACTTTGGCCTCCGGTAAGAAAAGCAATTATTACATTGATTGCAGGCTCACTACACTTGACCCCGAGGGAGCATGTCTAATTGGCGCAGCAATACGGAAAACGGTAAATGATAAATGTAAGGAAATGGGGATTAGTATTGATAGCATAGGAGGACTCACCCTCGGAGCTGACCCAATAGCTCTTTCTGCCTCAATGGCCAGCTATCAAGCTGAAGACGATAAAACCCTAAAACCTTTCGTCGTGCGCAAAGCGCCTAAAGAACATGGAAAAGGAAAACAGATTGAGGGCGGATTTGAAGAAGGAGATTCTGTCGTTGCTTTAGATGATGTAATTACCACTGGTGGATCGACCCTTAAAGCGATTGAAGCGATTGAAAATGAGGGAGGCAAAGTAGAATTCGTTCTAGTCTTAGTTGACAGACAAGAAGGAGGTAAAGAAATAATTGAAGAATCAGGCTATAAAGTCTTTTCGCTTTTCACTAGAGATGAACTTTTTAAATCTGAATAAAAAAGAAACTTCCCAAGAATAGGTAAATCAATACACAATAACTTTCCCAAAAATAGAAATTTATTAACTCACCACAATAACAATGGACAGTCCAAATAAAGATAACACACGAAGAAACTTCATTAAAACATCTACAGTCGCAGCTGCTGCAGCATCTGCATTACCAAGAAAGGCAAAAGGATTCCAAGGCGGCAGCGAGGAAATCAAAGTCGGTCTAGTTGGCTGTGGAGGAAAAGGAACCAGCGACATCAGGCAAGTGCTTGGAGTAGGTGACAAGGTCAAGCTCTGGGCAATGGGTGACGCATTGGACAGGAACGCACAAGGAAAATATAAAGCATTATCAAATGGAGGGACTAAGGAAAAAGTCGACTGTAAAGATCGAGTCTTTTCTGGAATTGATGCATTCCAAAAGGTAATTGATTCAGGCGTTGATATTGTTTTTCTCGTAACGTCGCCAGGATTCAGACCTGTTCACTTTGACTATGCTGTTGAGCAAGGAAAACATGTTTTTATGCAGAAACCCTGCTCAGTAGATGGTAGAGGCAGCAGAATGCTTTTAGAAAGCAATAAAAAGGCTAAGGCTAAAGGCCTTAAAGTTGGAGTAGGTTTTCAAAGAAGGCACGATGCTCGTTATAAGGAAACAATTAAACGGATACAAGACGGAGCCATAGGTGATGTCGTATCACTTAGATGCTACTGGGACGGAAGCACTCCATGGACACGTCCCCGCAGAGAAGGTCAATCCGAAATGGAATATCAAATCCAAAATTGGTATTACTTCAATTGGCTTTGTGGAGACCACATTGTAGAGCAACACATACATAACCTTGATGTATGCAACTGGCTAATGGGTGACTACCCTCAGATCGCTCAAGGCAAAGGCGGTTGTGAAGTCCGTAACGGACCAGACACTGGGGAGACTTTTGACCATCATCAAGTGGAATATGTTTATGGATCTAAGTGGGATGGCCCATCCGTCAGAATGCACAGCTCATGCCGTCACATCCGCGGAGTCTTTAACAGTGTTTCTGAACATGCTCACGGATCAAAAGGATATGCAATAATGAATGGAGGCAGACTCTATAATAATGATGGTAAAGAAATATTCCGTGCGCAAGGAGGAGGCAGCTCAGAAATGAATCATAAAAAAGCATTCATAGATGCCATTCGTAACGACACAGAATTTAATGAGTGCGACAATGGCGCCATGAGTTCAATGACTGCAGTGTTTGGTCGTATGGCCACTTACTCAGGACAACTCTTAAAAATGGATGACTGTTTAAACACAAAAATAGACGTTTTCCCCTATGACAAAGAACTAGGTTGGGACTCAAATCCACCAGTACTTCCAGATAAAGATGGAAACTACCAGAGACCCGTTCCTGGAAAAACTAAGGTAATTTAATCATAATTACACACTGACATTCATTAAGGGGTGCGTTCGCTGAGGAGTGGACGCACCCTTTTTATTGCTAATTGATCATGCTTGTCATTAATGGTAAACTCCAATTCCCCAAATGCTGCTATCGCTTAGAGTAATAATTTCAGGACTCCTCTCGCTAATCTGTTGGACAAGTGGTTTTAGTCAGGATGTCGATATATCCAAATCAGACAATCTGATAAATCTCTTCAAATCACTAGGTGATGAAAGTTATGAAGTTCGACAAAAAACTCAAAACCTAATTCTTGATCAAGGCAAAAAAAATAAAGACCTCGTATTAGAAGAGTCTTTTAATTTCTACATAAAGACTGAAGATCCAGAAGTTAAGTATCGACTCCGATCGTCAATGTTGGAGATTATTGGTGGAAATTTAAAACCTGAAGGATTCATAGGCATCAGGATGGTGGATGCGCCCATGAGAATAAATAATGATGGAGACGTTGAAAACATTAGAGCTGTTAGAATTTTGAGTGTTGTCCCAAATACAGCAGCGTCCAAAGCGGGACTTAGGCCTGGCGACCAAATCACTCGACTGGATGGAGAAAAATTTCCGAATCAAGGACTTGCTTATGTTGAGCTATCAAAATACATCCGGTCAAAAACTTCAGGTGAAAATGTTAAGCTCAGTGTCAGTAGAGGATTTGGGGTAAATATGAAGAAAATGGAAATTGATATAAAACTCGGTGAAAGACCTGAAGGTTTAGGTTCAGATAGAAAAGTTGAAGCTTTCAACGAATGGTTCCAACAAAATCTCAAAAAAACCGAGACGTCTTCAGATGACGATATCAAAACCCCATAAAGTACGTTCACTTTGATTTTAAAAATTACTTATAATAATGATCAGCAAAGTAACGCTTCTTTTTCTATTTTTCTCCACTCTTGGAATTGTTACTGGAATCCCAAAGGGATTTAACTATGAGGAGTCAGAAGTTCCTAATTACTCATTAATCAATCCTATCGAAGGAGTCTCAAAGAAAGAAGATTGGCCCAAAAGGCGTCAATTCCTCTATGAGTTAGTGGAAAGTAATATGTTTGGAAAGGCTCCAGAATTTGACCGGAAATCACTCAAAGTAACGATAGACACACAAGACATTTCGATTTTGAACGGCAAAGGAATAATGAGCCAGCCAGTGCTAACTTTTGCCAATAAAGAGGTCAGGCTATTGATATTTAGACCCAAACTTAGTACCGTTCCGGTCCCTGCCTTCTTAGGTTACAATTTTAACGGCAACCATACAGTCCATTCAGAAGAAAGCATAAAAATAACCGAAGAATGGGTTCCTCGAAAAAAGGACAATAAAGCTTCAGAAGGCGATCGGGGAACTTCTAGTAGCCGTTGGGATGTGAGTTCAATTATAGAAAGCGGTTACGCTTTAATCACAGTATACTGCGGTGAAGTAGATCCTGATTTTCATGATGAATTCAAAAATGGTATACACGCAAATTATCCTAAACCTAAACCTCACGAATGGGGAACTATTTCGGGTTGGGCTTGGGGTCTCAGCAGGGTCATGGATTACCTTGAGGAAGAAAAATTCATTGATGAATCAAGGGTTTCTGTCATAGGCCATTCGAGACTTGGGAAGACTTCTTTATGGGCTGGAGCAAGTGATCCAAGATTCGCACTAGTTATCTCAAATAACTCGGGCTGTGGTGGAGCCGCTCTCTCTAAAAGAAAATTTGGGGAAACCGTTAAGAGAATAAACACCTCTTTTCCTCACTGGTTCTGTAATAACTTTAAACAATATAATGATAAAGAAGAAAACTTACCCTTCGATCAGCATATACTCATGAGCCTCATTGCCCCACGCCCTCTTTATGTTGCTAGCGCATCTAAAGACCTTTGGGCTGACCCTTTAGGTGAATTTCTATCCGTAAAATATGCTGACCCTGTGTATAGAATACTTACAGGTGAAGGTCTGCCTAGTAAAAAAATGCCAGGTACTAATAAGCCTATTCAAGGAAGGATTGGATATCACCTGAGAGAGGGCAAACACGATATAACCAATTACGACTGGCAAAATTATATTAAATTCGCCAATAAACACCTAAAGTAAAAATTCAATTACTCTCTGAAAATGTTCAATAAACAAATCCAACTAATATATCTATTCATTTTAAATTTGATCTTCCTATCGGTGCTAAATGCAAATCAAGTCGAGAAGAATTCACCTGTTAGATTTGATCCAGTCATTAAAAATATAGAAGGGTGGAAAATTCATATTGATCCGGCACTGTTAAAAGGAAAGCACTCAAAAGATGGTTCACATGCTATTAAAATGTTAACTAATCATTTACAGAGAATTTCTATTCTAGTGCAGGGTGAAGCACTAAAGAAATTAAAGACATGCCAAATATGGGTAGAACACAGTCACCCCACCCTTCATGCCATGCAATACCATCCTAGTGTAGGTTGGCTTAAATCAAATGGTCACGACCCTAGACTACACAAAAAAGTACATGTACCTCAGGCCAGAGCATTAACTTCTAGAGGACAACTTCTAAAACATCCTGCAGTTATTCTTCATGAATTGGCTCATGCATATCATGATCAATTTTTAACTTTTGATCAACCCGACATAATTGACGCCTATAATAAAGCAAAAGAAAAAGGTGATTATAATAAAGTCATGCTATACACAGGCCAAAGTGTTAAGCACTATGCCATGACAAATCATAAAGAGTACTTTGCTGAAGGTACCGAAGCATATTTTTACAGAAATGATTTTTATCCATTTGTCAGGGCAGAACTTAAGAAACACGATTTAGATCTGCACCAAGTA
This sequence comes from Verrucomicrobiales bacterium, assembly GCA_002705125.1. Lineage (GTDB taxonomy): Bacteria > Verrucomicrobiota > Verrucomicrobiia > Verrucomicrobiales > DEV007 > EC70. The sequence goes on from PAHQ01000104.1 coordinate 12,664, forward strand.
TTAGAAAAGGTATGGGGCCCTGCCAAAAAATAGCTATTTATTTAATTTCTTCCTATTCTCGTCATTTAATGAAAGAAGATTCTTAAAAAAAATCTTTTTTTATTAGTTCTATTTTTACTGATCGTTTTTGAGATAGTTAAACAAATAGTCGCTCCTAGATTGAGCCATTTAACACAAATTGGTTATTTTATAGGCATATTTTGGATATTTAGTGAAAATTTGTTATTAAAATAAAACTTGCAAAGATTACCTGATATTTGATATATCTTAAATATTAAGTAAAACTTGATTTTTAAAGTATTGACATTAAAAATGATTCATTGTTCAACAATAGCCCATTTTTCAGTCAGAAACATTAATCCAAGGACATAATATTTCGTCTAATTAAATACACAGGCAGACGTTCTAATATTTGAAAATAAAAAAACCACATGATGCGCTTAAGCTTATGAAGCAATCTTCGTAAATCTTCAGTTAATCAAACCAATACTATACTCAGTTAGAAACTAAATAAATATATGGCAAATCTAGAACTAGATGGAGGCATTAAAATTTACCTAAGGGAAATCGGTAAAACCGCGTTACTCACTCCTCAGGAAGAAATCGAATTAGCTGACCGCATCAAAAAGGGAGACAAAAAAGCACGTGCTCACATGATTAAGGCGAACTTAAGGCTTGTCGTAAAAATCGCGCAAGACTATGCCAATTACGGCTTACCTTTACTAGACCTAATCTCTGAAGGCAATATAGGTTTAATGAAAGCCGTGGAAAGATTTGATCCTAACAAAGGAGGAAAATTGTCTACTTATGCTGCATGGTGGATCAAGCAATCTATTAAAAGAGCGTTGGCAAACCAATCGAAGACAATTCGCCTACCGGTTCATATGGTAGATAAAATTTCAAAGATGCGACGTGTCGCTATGGTTCTAAGTGAGGAATTAGGAAGAGACCCGACTGATGATGAGCTATCTGATGAAATCGGTATTGATAGAGGAAAATTAGCCCAGCTCAAAGCGGCGTCTTTGAGACCCGCTTCTCTTGATGCTCCGATCAGCGAAGACGATAATACTGAATTTGGAGAAATCGTTGGAGATGCTAGTGCTCAAACGCCTTTTGAGCTATTGAGCCATAAAAATATGCATGGCCAACTCGATACCCTTCTCGAAGTTTTGGACCATAGAGAAAGAAAAATTATCGATGCCCGTTTTGGACTTGATGGTCAAAAGCCAAAGACACTTGAAGAGGTTGGACAAGAATTTGGAGTTACTAGAGAAAGAATTCGTCAATTACAGAACATTGCTCTTAAGAAACTTCGTCGTGCTCTTCAAAAGAAAGAGGATCCTGGTCCAAGACCTGCAAAAGGCCTTGTTCCAAAGAGGCACAGAGAACGCCTCATGTTCAGTTAAAATACTATACTGACTTCTAAACACTTAATCAAAAACGGCACCAAATCTTTAGGTGCCGTTTTTGCGTTATATACTCTTGTTGAATGAATAACATATGAACAATCAATCCCATACTTTGAATAATAAACTTTACCTACACCTTATTCAGACAAATTATTAGTATAAGGTTTGCTAAAGCCTCAAAGGCTCAGGCGACTAAGACAAGCTAATCAAAATTTTCGTGCGTCAAAGATTTCTATATTTTCTAACAGCGCTGGTTTTTATAACTAAGGGGTTTGCCAATTTCACAATTTCCGAATTCCTTACTGATAATGAAACAGGAATCACTGATGAAGATTCTGATCATTCAGACTGGATAGAAATTAAAAGCCTCAGCAGTTCTACAACTAATATTGCTGGATGGCTACTTACAGATAATCTAACCCTTGAGAACAAATGGGAATTCCCTTCTATCGAAATTCCCCCATTTGGTAGAATTATTGTTTTTGCCAGTGGAAAGAATAGAAGTGAAACCAACTCGGAATTGCATACAAACTTCATGCTTAATTCTGAGGGTGAGTACCTTGCTCTAATTAATCCGGATGGAACAACGATTGCGATTGAATATAAGTTCCCAAAACAAAAAACTGATATCTCTTACGGTTATAGTTCAAAGCCTATAGAGGAAGTATTAATTTCTTCCTCTACCCCAATCTCTTGGTTTCTACCTGATGCACCTATTAATGATTGGATGAGTACCAACTTTAATGATGAATCATGGAATACTGGAAACTTTGGAATTGGTTTTGATACTTCCGATGATTATGCCCCCTTTTTTGAGACCGACATAAAGGAACAAATGAGAGGAAATCAGACAAGCGTTTTAGTTAGATCACAATTTGAAATTACTGAACCGAATGAAATCCTAGAAGTAGCGTTAAATATAAGATATGAGGACGGGTTTGTTGCCTGGATTAACAATCAAATAGTTGCTTCCAGAAATTCGCCTGAGCTAATTCAATGGAATTCTAGAGCTACATCCAACCGACCCGATTCTGAAGCTGTCCAAAAAACAAATGTGAATCTAGAATTTGATTTGGGAAACTTCAGAAAAGGAACTAACACTTTTGCTATTCAAGGGTTAAATCGAAGCCCTGTGGGATCAGATTTTCTCATCGCTCCAGAATTAATAATTACTAAGGCATCCAATCAAGCAGACCTTTCTAAAGGCTATTTTTTAGAACCAACACCAGGTCTAATAAATAATGATAATGTTCTTGGATTTGTGGAGGACACTAAATTCTCAATCAACAGAGGGCTTTATGATTCCCCAATAGAACTTCAAATATCCAGTGATACCCCGAATTCAACCATTATATTTACAACCGATGGTTCATTACCCAGCAATGATAATGGAACGACTTATACCAAGCCATTTAAATTAAATAAAACAACAACTATAAGAGCAATAGCTATTAAGAGTGGTTATAAGTCTACAAATGTTGATACCCAAACCTATCTCTTTCCAAAAGATATAAAGAGTCAGTCAAATATGGATGATGACGTTGTGGAAGACCCTAGGTACTCTGGGGAAATCGAATCAAGCCTATCCAATAATTTACCATCGATCTCAATCACTGTTGATAACGAGAGTTTCTTTGGTCCCTTTGGAATACATTCAAATCCCGAGCTTTCTGGAAGAAATGCCGAAGTGCCAATTTCAATAGAATATTTTTCAAAGAACCAACCAGAAGATCAGTTCCAAATTGATGCGGGCTTAAGAATCCATGGAGGCAATGCAAGAGAACACCCAAAGAAACCCTTAAGATTATATTTCAGGGAGTCTTATGGAAAAAAAAGACTAAAACACGACCTTTTTCCAGGAAGTTCTGTAAGTTCATTCGATCAGTTGATTTTGAGATCCGGTGGACACGACTCTTGGTCCTTAGCAAATGATTTTGGTAGAGACCCCATCATTGATCTACCCCCTCACGGTACACTGATGAGAGATCAGTTTTTAAGAAAAACTGAATTAGAAATGGGACTGTTATCACCAAGAGGTAAATACGTACACTTATACCTAAACCAAAGATACTGGGGAATTTATGACCTCCATGAGAGACCAAATGCAGCATTTTTTGAATCCCATCTTGGAGGAGAAGAAGAAGATTTTGATGTCATCCATCACCCAACTTTTTTTGGTGAAGACTACACAATGGTGGATGGAGATCCTCTGACTTGGGAAACTGCAAGAAATCTACTTAATAGAGGCATCAACTCGGCGGAGGATTATAACAATATCAGTGATCTTATTGATATAGATAACTTAATTGACCACTTCATCGTCAGAACCTGGTCAGCAGATTATGATTGGTTATCCCCTATCGAAAGAAATAATGCTAACGTCTCAGTATTCGATAACAAAAACTGGTACTCAGGGGGAAAGAGTAGAGGTGAAAATGGAAAGTTTAAGTTTTTCACTTGGGATGCAGAAATGTCCATGGGTAATCACCTTATGATAAACCTTGCTCAGTTTGGCATTCCATCACAAGGCATAATCAATTTTGACCTAACCGGGGTTAACGATGTTGGATCTCCTGCAGAATTCTATTCTAAACTCAGGTCATACAAACCATTCAAGATTCGTTTTGGAGACAGACTGCACATGCACATGTTCAACAATGGAACGATGAGCACTTATAATAATACAGTTAGGTGGGATGGCATGGCCAGAGAACTTGAAAGCGCCATAATCGCTGAGTCAGCGCGTTGGGGTGACGAAGGAACTACTATACCTGATCCTTTCACAAGAGATGATACCTGGTACCCAGAGATTGAATGGGTCAGAGATGAATTCATACAACAACGAAACTTTATCTTTATAAATCAGCTTAAGGAGAGAGGATTATACCCCAAAACAGAGGCCCCTAATTTGAATCAATTTGGAGGAAATGTACCTGATGATTTTGCGCTGAAAATGAATTCAAAGAACTCTGAAATTTATTATACAACTGATGGAACTGACCCTTACATACCTAAGACCTCAGACAATATTGTTATTGTTGATGAATCCAATGAAGCTCATGCATTGATTCCTTCGGTCGAAAACGGAGGTGCTGACATTGACCTAGAATGGAAAGATCTTGATGTTCCTGAAAATTTAGGCGAATGGATATATGGAGGATCAGGAATAGGATATGAAAGAAGTGGTTTCAATTACCGTTCTGTTATCAATTTAGATGTTGAAGAGATGGCAGGAAATAATCCTAGCTTATTTATAAGAATCCCTTTTATCATTGATGACACTACTGACCCTCAATTAATAAACGAGCTAAGACTATTGATGCGATATGATGATGGTTTTATCGCATACATTAACGGAGTAAAAGTGGCCTCTTCGAATGCACCTCAACAAGCATCATGGAATTCTTCATCTACAGGAAACCGTTCTGATAGCTTGGCGATAATACCGGAGGAGTTCGACATCTCAGATAATAAAGATCTGCTTGTAATAGGAGAAAACATGCTTGCAATCCAAGCTTTAAATGACACCTCCCAAAGCAGCGATTTATTATGCATTCCTCAAATAGTTGCTACCTCTTTTTCATTTGAAGAAACCCTTAACCAAAATGCTTCTAAATACACGCAAATAATAAATCTCAAAGAGGATACTACAATTCTAGCTAGGTCTTATAACACAGAAGATTCCGAATGGTCTGCTTTAGTCTCTGCTAAATTCACTGTTGGTAATTTAGCTTCTGAGGAGAATTTAGTTATTAGTGAGTTTAATTATCATCCACTAAAAGCAGATGAATTGGAAAACAGTAACAGCGAATTTGATAGAGGTGACTTTGAATTTATCGAAATTACCAATACAAAAGATCTTACGATAAGCCTAAGAGGCGTAAAGTTCACACAAGGCATAGATTTTGATTTTGATTCTCATAGTAAAATTAAAGAGCTTCAGCCTGGACAACAAATTTTAATAGTTAAAAACTCCAAAGCTATGCAGGTTCGTTATGGAGAGGGTATTACCAATCATATTGCTGGTGAGTTTCAAAATGGAACTAAGCTAAGCAACAATGGGGAAAGAATCACTATCACAGGAAATGATGATCAGGTCATATTTAGTATTAACTACTCCGATCAAAAACCCTGGCCAATAGGTTCGGATGGAGATGGTTTTTCAAATATTCTTCAACAGAACTCTAATGATACATTCCCCCTCTCGAACCCAAAAAGTTGGACTATTTCAAAACTTCCTAACGGCTCCCCTGCTGGCATATTATTGAATGGAGAGAATTATATAGATTGGATCGCTGAATATTTTCCACTAGAAACAGAAATTGATGAGAAATCTTTACCAAACTCTGATCCAGATAATGACGGGTTCATGAACGTTGTGGAATATTCTTTTGGGACTTCTCCTAATGACAGAAAAATAAAACCAACTATTAGTTACACTATTATTAATTTAAATGAGAGTGATTATTTAAGCACAACATTCAAGGCTAATGCCAATGCCTCAGATATAGAAATTATTGGTGAAACCTCAACTAATTTAAGAGATTGGCAAAACGACTGCGAAATCATATCTATTTCTCTAACAAAAGACAAACTCCACAAGATAATAACAATAAAATCCAATCATTCAATCAAGACAAGTCGGCTGGAGCAGATGAGATTAAAATTAAACCTTGATCTTAATCTCAGTAACGAGTAACTCGGCTCAAGAACTTTCCCAACCTTGTATCAACACTATAAAGTTTCGGGTCAAATAATTCATCAGGTTTACCTATAATATTAATCTCACCACTATCTAGGAAAGCCACCCTATCAGCAACTTGTCTTGCAAACCCCATTTCGTGAGTTGTTAGAATGATATCTTGACCAGTATTTTTTAACTCAACAATGAGATCTAAAACTTCCCCAGTCATTTCGGGATCCAGAGCTGAGGTAGGCTCATCAAGAAACAATAGACTTGGGCCAGGTGCAATGGCTCTCGCAATGGCAACTCTCTGCTGCTGCCCTCCTGATAATTCAAATGGAAACTTTTCTGAGTGCGCTTCTAATCCAAACCTTTTTAGAGATTTTTCAGCTTTATCAATAGCTTCAGCTCTACCCAATCCATGAACAGTTTGGAGGGGAAGTGTAATATTTTCCAATGCCGACTTATGAGGGAATAGATTAAAGCTCTGAAAAAGAAACCCATTAGAACGTCGATGCTTCAATAAGTCCTCCTTGCTCTCAAAGCATACATCACGCCCATTAATTGATATACCGCCTTCATCTGGCACCTCCAAACCACCAAGGATCCTTAGAAGGGTAGACTTACCTCCACCTGATGGCCCAATTAACGTTAGGATAGAAACGTCCTCGGCTATCTCAGCCGAAATTCCTGACAAGGCTTTAATTTCACCGTAAGTCTTGGTCACATTGCTAATATTAACTCTCATATGTTAGCCTCCTCTCTAAATAACGAGACACCAAAGCTAGCGGGATCGTTATCAGAAGATACCCAACAGCAAGTGGAATAAAAGCTTCGAGCCCAGTAAAGGTCGCCGCTCGAGCTATTTCAGTACGTTTAGTAAATTCCTCAGCTCCTATGACAGATAACAGTGAAGAGTCCTTAACTAACATTATAAATAATCCTGCTACGGCTGGTAAAACTCGCCTGACTGCCTGTGGAATAATAACGTATCGGTAAGCTTGAACTGTAGAAAATCCTACCGCCCTTGCTGCATCAAATTGTGTTTTCCCTACACTGTCTATACCTCCCCTGATAATTTCACCCAAATAGGCTCCAGAAAAAACGGCTAAAAGAACAACTCCAACTAACAATCGATTATTAACATCTACGGCCTCAGCAATCACATAATAGCCAACTATAAGGATGACTAAAAGAGGAGACCCTCTAATAATCTCAGTATAGGCACGACAAAAAAACCTAACAGATTTTAGACGTGATTTAGATCCAACGACGAGGCAGACTGCAAGAAAAACGCATAACAACAAAGCCAATAAAGAAACCCAAATGGTTCTTAGCCAACCACCGAATATCTGCCATCGCCGAGACCATATACCTTCCCAATTCCAAGTATAAGTTTGATTAAGGGAAGAAAAAATAAAATATGTCGATCCAATTAAGAATATCCACAACATCGCAAAACTCACAAACTCAAATGAATTCTTTTTATAACGATTTGAAACACTTTGGTCTTCTCTAACCAGAAAATAAAAAGAAACCAGGCAGAGGGACAGAAGAAAAAATAGAATGAACAGAAAAGGTAAGTCGGTCTCAAAGACTGCAACCGTTTTTATTTGAGCTCTTTCTTCTCCTGAAGATTGTTCAAGGTCAAATATAAAAGGGATTCCCATTTTATTAACAAGCTTTTTCTCTTCTTTAAGGTATATGTCAGCTAGCTTATTAAACTCTCCACTTTCTCTAAATTTCTCAAGGAAAGCGTTAACCTTATTTTCTAAAGAATTGACTTCGCCATTTTTTGGTTTTCTTAAGCCAACAGCCCATTGCTCTTTGCGGAGAGGAGTCAATATCGCTCTTGTTGTCTCAACATGGTTTTTATGGTGCTTAAAAATAGATAACTGGTCATAAATCCATGCATCAACTTTATTTTGAGATACTTCAAGCGCACATGCCGGATCATGCTGCATAGTAAGAATTTCTGCATCTTTTAATTCTTTCCTAGCATAGGTTTCACCTGTCGTGCCTAACTTTACGACCACTTTTCTACCTTCTTTCATCAAGTCTTCAACGCCCTCAATTTCAGAGTCAATTGGGACAAGCATAGCCAACCCTGTTGTAACATAAGGGTCTGAGAAGTTTATCGATTTTCTCCTCTCATCGGTAGCGGTCATCGAGGAAATAATTAGATCAATACTGCCAGTTTTAAGCGCTGTTATTAACGCATCAAACTTGATATTCTTAATCTCTAGTGGCCGTTCAAGAGACTCTGCTAGCGCTTTAGCCAACTGAACACTAACCCCATCATTAACACCGTTTTCATTAACAAATTCAAATGGAGGATACTCCAACTCCATCCCTACAATAAGCGGCTCCTCAGCAGAGAAACAGGCCTGTAGCAAAAAGAAATATAAAATGCTACTTAGAATTCTCATTATCACTAGCCTTCACTTTGCCCATTCTATCAATAAATATCACTATGAAAAATCCAAGAGAAGCAAAAATAATAGCATACCATGATGAGGGATCTATCATATTAGGAAAAGACCAATTCTTATAACCAATGATTATAAGTTCTTCCTCTCCTTTGATACTTCTAATAACCTCTTCGATCTTATTGCTGCGATACTCAATATCTCCTTCCTCAACCTTTACCGCATATTCTCCATTATCATTTGTCTCATATTTATGATCCTTCCATGGCCAGATCAGAAAAAGAGAACCTATAACAAAACCTGTTATCAATCCAACTGCGACATTCCTATACTTCTTAAAAATCCAAGATATTAAATGAGATAAGCATATTATTCCTAGTATGCATCCGATAGAGAAAGGAAATAAAATGCCAAAATCTAGGTCTACGATTGCTCCAAGTATCATTTGATAATTTCCCATAACCAATAAAACAAACGATCCTGATATTCCGGGAATAATCATGCTGGATATTGCAGCTACACCGCAAAGCAATAAATACGCAAAACTATCCCCCCCCTCTGTCTGTGGAATAAACAACAATGTAATAGCTCCTATTGCTCCAACAATTAATGAAGCCCATGCAGAGAAACTCCATTTCTCAATGAACCTACTGACTCCAATGACAGAGGCTAAAATTAATCCAAAAAAGAATGCCCAAGTCTGAGTCTGATAAAACTCAAATAAAACCTCGAGTACCCTCGCAAGACTAAGCACGCTCAAAAAGCCCCCCAGTCCAATAGTAAAAAGAAATCTTAATTCTATCTTGGTTGAAAACTCCTTAAATTTTAACGTAGAAAGAAGCTTAATCGCATTTACATCAAAGGCCTTAATCGCATTAATGAGCCGCTCGTATATTCCCGTCAAAAAAGCGACTGTCCCTCCAGAAACACCAGGAATGACATTAGCTGCACCCATAGCGCTTCCTTTTAATAATAGAACTAAATCATCAATTAACTTGGGCACTAAAAAAACATGCCTTGGTACCTTTGAATCATCAACAGAGAATTACAAAAGGAAGAATTTAATTGATAATTTAATGGATTAATACCTCGCAAAAACACCGAGCGCGTGTCAAAAAACTAATCATGGGTAATATACTAGTTCTTTATCATAGTAATACAGGTAATACTGAAAAAATGGCTAAACTAGTAGCTGAAGGGGCGTCAAGCGTTACTGGAATGAACGTTCGAACATTGAACTGTAATGAAGCCACTGCTGAGGATCTAGTTTGGTGTGACGGTATTGCTATGGGGTCACCCACAAATCTTGGTTCAATGGCATGGAAAATGAAAAAATGGTGGGATACTATAGCTGTCAATAAATGGTTAGAGGTCGATGGCAAATTCGCTTGCTCATTCTCTTCATCTGCAGGTTGGGGCGGAGGTAATGAAACTGCATGCAATGCCATGGCTACAGTCCTAATTAACTTTGGCTTCCTCTATTTTGGCGTCACTGACTATGTAGGAAAAGGGCTAACACCTCACTATGGTGCTGTTCTTGCCGGAGAACCCAGAGAAGACAAAGAGAAAGAGCTATGTAGAAGACTTGGAAGAAGGCTATCTGAATGGGTTGCTTTTTATAGTGAAGGAAGAAAGGACATGGATCCCCTAAAAGCGCCTTATCCCCGTGATCCCAAAAGCTTTTCCTAAATAAAAGCTATTAGAGCTCGACTGTTTTTCCAGTTTTAAAAGCTTCGTCTGCAGCAAGAACAATTCTTAAGCTATTAACCGCATCATCCATGTGGTCGCTAAGATCAACATCATCGGTAATAGCATTTAGAAAAACTTCCTGCTCTCGGTAGCAAAGACCATCATGATCAGGCTCATCGGCACAATCAATAATTTCATCAGGTTTTGAAAACTCTCCATTCTCATCAAGTTCAGAATGATGTAACTTAATAGATTCTGCTTTAGAGTGAGCATCAACATCATCTGTTTCTTCTCCTTCTTTCATCCCTGCAATATTGACGCAACCCTTTGGACCAACTACATCCTTAACAAAAAACGCAACTTCGCTCATCATAGGACCCCACCCAGCCTCATACCATCCAACTGAACCATCCTCAAAAGACACCTGAAGTTGTCCATAGTTATACATTCCTTCATTAAGCTCTTCGCTCAACCGTGCACCAATAGCACTGACTCGAACAGGCTTAGATCTAGTCATCTGACACATCACGTCAACGTAATGCACTCCGCAATCTACAATTGGAGACATTGAGTTCATTAAACATTTATGAGTTTCCCAATTTTTACCAGAAGATTGCTGATTCAGATTCATTCTCATGACTAGGGGTTTACCCAAGCCCTGCGCAACTTCAATAAATTTCATCCATGAAGGGTGCACACGTAGAATGTATCCAATAACCAGTTTCAAATTCGCTTCTCTAGCAGCAGCAACAATTTCCTGTGCCTCTTCGACACTTTCAGCAATTGGCTTCTCCAAAAACACATGTGCTCCTGCAGCAAAAGCCTTTTTTGTATACTCTGCATGAGTATCCGGGTAAGTATTTATTGAAACCGCGTCAGGATTAGTTTTTTCAAGTGCCTCAGAGTAATCTGAGAATTGAGGATAATCATGCCCCAATATTTCGATTAGATCTTGACGAGATTTCTCGCCTCTTGATACCAAACCGACGATTTCAAAACCATCCATCGAATGATAAGCCTTTGCATGGGATTTCCCCATATTTCCACAACCAACGACAAGAACTTTTACTGACATGCTTTAATCTATATAATTCTTTTTTACGATGCTATTCTGAGGAACTTTCTTCATCTGAGCCTATGGATATTTTATCCCAAAAGGCGAAGAAGAAAACTACAGAAATTATGCCGGCCATCACTGCAGGATACACCCAAAATTCTTCCCACTTACTCATAGCTGACCCAACAACCTCAGAATCAATTCCATCAAGATCATTAACTGAAAACATTTGAACCAACTGCTCACCAGCACTTAAATTTTCTTGTTTATTGTTCTCTGTTATCAATGTGTTTAAAGCTCCGTAGTCTTCATTAACATTAATAAATTTGGCACCTGCAACTTTATAACCAAAGTATAAACCAATACCTTGTGTAAAGAAAACAAGCATGCTCTGCGCCTGACTTCTAACAGATTTAGGCGCAACCTTATCAGTATACATGAACCCTGTAACAAAAAAGAAATCATAGCATATTCCATGTAAGGCTATTCCAAATAAAATCATCCAAATCACCTGCTCGTCAGCTCCATAAGCGAATAACAAATACCTTAAAACCCAAGCCAGCATTCCAATCAAGATCATCCACTTCACGCCGAGTTTTCTAAAAAAGAAAGGTATGAGTAGCATAAAGAAAATCTCTGACATTTGTCCGATAGTCATTGTGGATGCAGCCTGAGTAAATCCAACATTACTCAGGTAAGTTGAGGTATAGCCGTAGTAATATGCCAAAGGAATACACACCAAACAGGAACAACCCATAAAAACAGCAAAACCTCGTCGTTTAAACAGGCTGAACGCATCAACCATAAGAAGCCCTCTCCACTCAATCGGCTCACCTTTCATCGGAGCAGGAGTATTAGGTAAGGAAAATGAATAAACGCCAAGAATTAGGGATGTCGCAGCGGCGATATAAAATATATTCATATTTGCACTCCATCCCATAAAGCCAACAACCAAACCTGCTACAATCCATCCTATGGTACCCCAAACTCTAATCTTTGGGAATGTCATACTATCTAAATGTGTGAATGCAATTGTATTACCCAGAGCTAACGTCGGCATATAGCAAAGCATATTACCTAGCATTAGGTTAACCATTAAATCGCCATCACCTCGTGAAGCAGCACCAGGAATCAAAAATAAAAATAATGAACCAAGCAAGAACAATACACCCATCACTTTCTCAGATGGGAAAAACCGATCTGCAATTAGCCCTAAAAACAAAGGAGCAAATATAGCTCCTAACGGAGAAGTCCCGTAAGCGCCTCCAATTATACCAGCGAAATCGTTACTACCAAGGCATTGGCCTAATGTCGCAAACCATGACCCCCAAAGAAAGAATTGGAGAAACATCATTAAAGACAATCGACTCGTTAATAGTGAAGTTGAATTTGACATATATTAAGTGGGGTTATCGAAGTAAAGGATTCGTATTACCAATACAATAAAAATACCGTCCGAGAATCAACGGTTAAATTCCTTTTACTGATATTTATTAATGGGATTTGGGTTATTTCTTCTTTTT
>PAHQ01000105.1 GCA_002705125.1 Verrucomicrobiales bacterium
AAGCACACGGTATACATCTTTCATTACCCCACTAATTAATAATTCACTGCCATTACTACGAAGAAATGTTACCAGTTCCTCAAGAGCAATGACACTCGTTGCATCGAGGTGCCTAGCATTCTTCATCCGAAGAATAATAACCTTAAGGTTAGGATCACTGGCTGTTGATTGTATTTGATTACGGAACAGTTCTGCCGCCCCAAAGAAAAGCTCTCCTTCCACGTGAACGATAGAAATTGCAGGGGAAGTTCTTAACTCCCCCTCCTTGAGTTCATTCAATTGCCCCGATTGTCCCATATCGTATTCAACTAATTCCGGTCGCGCAGCCTTTCTCAAAAATAAAACTACTGCCGTAGCCGCTCCAATAAAAATCGCAACGTGTAAAGGCATTATCAGAGCTGATCCAAATGTAACGAAAAGAGTCACAGCATCCGACCGCGTTGCCGATATACATACGAAAATCTGCTTCCAATTAAATAACGTTAGAGCGACAGCTATAACTAGAGCTGAAAGCGCAGTCTTGGGAATATATTCTATGAAATAATAAGTGGCGAGCAGCCAAATCCCTATCCCACAAAAGATTCCTGAAAATACGCTAGAAAGCTTGCTAACGGCTCCACTCGATAAGTTTAAAGCTGACCGAGTTAAAGATCCAGAGGCTGGCATACCACTCAAAAAAGCACATCCAATATTTGCTACCCCTGATCCAAAGATATCCCTGTTAAGTCTAGGCCGGTCTCCTGTGCGAGATGCAATTGATTTGGTAACCACTGAAATTTCAAGCGTCACTAAAAAAGCTAACCCCAATGCAACACCTGAAAGCTCAGAGATTTTGTTAATCAAATCAGAAGGATCAAGAAAAACACTAAGGTCCGGGAGAAAAGACCCCCCACTCTGCTTTTCTTTGAATGTCTCAATCAAAAAAGAATCAGGCAAAAAAGAATTAATTATTGATGCTAGAAGAAGACTTAAGGCAAATGTAGGTAAGACCTTCATTATTTTTCGCATCAAAAAATAAAAAAGAACTGTGCCTATCCCTAGAATCATTGATGAAACATTTAATTCACCAAGTTTACCGATTAAGCCAAATAAAATTGTAAAAAATGATCTCGCCTCTTTCTCAGCCTCAACACCCAGAACATGGCTTAGCTGATTAACAATAATTAGGAGAGCGGCTCCAGCAATATAACCTGTAATAACTGATCGGCTCACGTACTGAACTAACTCAGCGACCTTAAAAAATGAGCTCAGCAGCAGTATAAATGCAACCATCAGCACAAGAAGCGGCATTAAAGAAATAGCATTAGATGAATCAGGATAAATTAAAAAGTAACTAAATATCATGAATGCAGTCGCATTAGTGGGACCAAGAATAGGGTGCCTAGATCCTGAAAAAATTGGCGCTATCACAGCAGCTGCAATTGAGCAAGTAATGCCGTAATGGATGGGAAGACCCGCAACTAAAGCATAGGCCATTCCTTGGGGAAAAGCTAAGAGTGCTACATTGATTCCCGAACGGGCATCCTTGAGTAAACTATTTCTCCTAGAGCCATCAAGCTTTGTACTAATGTTACTTAATTCGTCAGATGATGACACCCTACTCAACAAATAAACGAGACTGCGAAGAACTTTTCCGGTCCTTCTGAAAATGGATTTTCTTGGGGTTTTTTTAGTGCGCATATTTTGAACGGCGCGACTCTAATATCTTTTCGCCTTCCCAAGACCGCAAGGCAATTTTGAAACTAAGTTATATCCAAGTCATAAAAATCGAGAAATACCTCAATATAAACTCTCCTTTTAAAATCAGGCACCCATTTCAAATTGAATTTTTCTGGAAGAATCCAGGAAAAGTTTGAGAATTCAGGCTTTTTCGTACTCAAATCAATATTCTTATTCTTACCATTAAACCTACACCTAAAATAAGTCTGCTCCTGACCGAGATAATACTTAGATTTAGAATGCCTCTGATCAAATTTGTAACGATAACCTTCTCTGTAATCGATAACCTTATAATACTTACGATGAAGTCCAATCTCTTCTTTAACTTCGCGATAAAGCGCATCAATTGGATTCTCTCCTTCATCAACTCCCCCTTGAGGGAACTGCCATGCATCCTCACAATCTAATCTCTCGCATATTAGGATTTTTCTATCTTTTCTCTCAAGTATTAAAGCTGCGTTCTGCCTATATCCTTTTTTGGATTCTTGCTTTTGGGAAATTTTAGATGAATTTGACACTTATAACGAACAAGAGAATTATCAGTAACCCACAATAAATCAAGTGCACAGATTAACACTATTGAAATTTTCTGGGTTATTATTGCTCATTCTTTTTTTCTTTATTTTTCAAAGTGTTCGGTGGAGTGGAGAGAATGGGGCAATCAAAGCACATAATAAGTTCATTGATTACTTTTCCGAAAGACGCCTCGGAAAGTGCAGTAATATGATATCAGAATTGTATTCAGACCAATGGAAATTTAATGATGAGGAGATCTCATTGGCTTTGAGAGACCTTGCCAAATATTTCTTCCTATCATTTGAAGTGAATTGGGAAGACTATTCAATTAGGCATTCAGAAGATTCTTATTTAATAACAGGAACTCTAAAAATTGAAGGGGCAGGAAACCAAGCCACTGATTTCATAATGAAAGAAATGAGGAAATATCAACACCTTCCCTTTACCTTTCATTGGTCTAAAACTGGCATGACTCCATGGGCATGGCAAATTACTAAAATAGAGCACCCCACTTTATCTGTTCCTAATGGGTACATACCTGGTAAAACTCTCAATTCACTAAGATGGTAGCTTTGACAATTCAATCAGCTAGAGACATAATTAAATCACTAATAAAAAAGCCAAAGCTATGAACAAACTTTTTACATGCATACTCGTCTTTCTAACTCTGTGCGCTACTATATTTTCACAAGACAACAATCCTCAAAGCAACTCAACATCTGACTCAATTCCATCAAAATTTTGGAAGGCCTCTTTACCTGGCGGTGAGTACATGGTCGCTCTAAGTAGCATTTCTTCAGTTGCAAAGCACACCTACGTCGTTGATGGCACAGCGAGAGTTTATGAGGTGACTGTAGCAGACAAAAGCTCTGCAATCGCAAGGTTCTATTATATCGAGCCCGTCACAGACAGCTCCCCACTCAATGCAGGGCAAGTTGTCTTAGACCGACTTAAAAACACTTCAAAGGAAGTAACTGAAAGGGTAGGTGCTGGAGATGTATGGGACCAAGTAATAAAGAATTACCCCACCTCAACTCATGCAAAAACAATCGAATTTAGACTAACGGTCAAATCAAACATTGATTCGGCATATGAAAGTGTTGCAAGAGCATGGGAAAAAGGTAGAGGTGAAAACTTCAAAGTCGTTTCTAAATAACTTTTGCATTATTGCGAGGCGATCACCTCAAATAAAACTAACCTCAAGCCTGATCGCTTTATTCAATTTTTTTATATAATCACTCTTAGGAATATCAACTGCTCCAAATTTTCTCAAGTGAGGAGTCGTCCATTGTGTATCCAAAAGAATGAATTTCCTTCTATTTAAATGCTCGACTAATGCAACCAAAGCAACCTTTGAAGCATCTGATTTTCTTGAAAACATAGATTCTCCAAAAAAAGCTCCACCGATAGCTACTCCATATAACCCACCTGCCAACTCACCTTCATACCAAGCCTCTACCGAGTGAGCATACCCATTAGCACTGAGAGAAATATAACTTTCCCTAACTGTTTCATCTATCCAGGTCTCATCCCTCTCAGCACAACCATCAATGACTTCACTAAATGAAGAATTAATTCGAATCTCAAACTTCTTCGAAGCAACGACTCTCTTTAAACTTTTGGTTTGATGAAATGATTCAAGCGGAATAACTCCCCTGGGGTCAGGACTAAACCACCCAATCTCACCTTGTTCCATCGCCATCGGAAAAATTCCTATCCGATAGGCTTGCAATAAAAACTCTGGATTAATTGAGGACAAAGTAGAATTTTACTTAAAAAAATACATTTTGCGAATGAATCAGTAAAAGTAATATATAGAAAATGCAATTCTTAGAAAAGGAACGAATATAAAATCAATCAAGATGACTGAGAAAATATCACCAGACGATAGCATGATTGAAGTCAGGTGCTACTTTGTACGACACAAGAACGCCTTAGTTGTCCGTGCTGACTTCTCTCAACTCTATATGGACCACTATCTTCATCTTCTGGAAAACCAAATCAAAATAGAGCCGGAAAACGACCAAAAACTAAAAGATGCGCTTGCAGGCTGTGCTCTTCACTTGTCTTCAAGGCCATGGGATGAGGTGAGTGCATGGACAATACATTTTTCAAAGCCTCTAGTTAACATTTTTGTCACTGGAAATAGTATTGATAAAAACTTAATAGGCAGAGTGTTCACTAAGGACATTAAAGACGACAAAAAAAACCTTTTTATCGCCCAAGTGAATAATTTCCCAAAAGAGCCAAGAAGGAGCGTCATTGAATTCAATATCAAAGATTCAATATTTAAAATAATTGAAGAATATTACCAACAAAGCGAACAAAGGTTAGCTCGATTTTTTAGTTATTCAGAAGAAGAATTCGTTTTTATATCAGCCCAACCTGATTGTGATGAGGATTGGCTTAAGTCATTAACAGACGAACAGATAAAAAAACTTGATCAAGATGAGGAACTAAGTCTCCTAGAAAAAAGATATTATCGCTACCATTGTGGATGCTCCAAAGAAAGATTTCTCCGCGCTTTGATAAATACTGACAAAGAAGAAATCTTTGGAAATAGAAAGACTATAAGCATTGAATGCCCAAGGTGCGCCCAAAAAATACCTCTCAATGTTGAAGATTTTGAGCAAATGAAAAACTCAGATTAGACCTCATCTAGCTTAGGCAGCCTAATATCATCAACTAATTCCTGTACTTCTTTTGGAGGGTCGCTTGTCATCTTAGAGACTATAAAAGCGACAATAAAATTCACTAACGCACCAACCGCACCAAATGCTTTTGGCTCAATACCAAAGAACCAGTTTTCCTCCATTCCACCCATGTAAGAAGTACTAGCAATGAACATTATACCTTTGTGCTGAAAAACATAAAAGAGAGTCACTCCTATACCAGCAATCATTCCAGCAATAGCACCTTCACGATTCATTTTTTTCATGAATATACCCATTATTAAAACCGGAAAGATTGATGATGCGGCTAACCCAAACGCCATTGCTACCGTACCCGCAGCAAAGTCGGGAGGGTATATTCCAAAAAAACCTGCAACTGCAATAGCACCGATCATTGAAATTCGACCTGCTCTGAGCTCCTTCTTTTCACTAATTTCAGGCATTAGGATACCTTTTAATAGATCATGGGAGACTGAAGATGAAATAGCTAAAAGAAGACCCGCTGCAGTTGATAATGCCGCCGCCAATCCCCCAGCAACGACTAGTGCAATCACCCATCCTGGTAAATTAGCAATCTCTGGATTAGCTAGCACCATAATATCATTATCGATCTTTACCATCTCATTACCTTTCCACCCATAACCTGAAGCAATCTCAGAAAATTCTTTATTAGAATCGTTATAGTATTGTATACGCCCGTCTCCATTCTTATCTTCATGTTTCAAAAGACCCGTTTTTTCCCAGTTCTTAAACCATTCAGGTCTATTAGCATATTCAATGTTCCCCTCAACTTTTCCAACGGCTCCAACTTGTATCGTTTTAGTGAAATTCAACCTAGCCATAGCAGCCACCGCTGGTGCCGTCGTGTAGAGTATTGCAATAAAGACTAACGCCCACCCAGCAGAGAGACGAGCATCACTTACTTTCTTAACTGTGAAAAACCTAATAATAACATGAGGTAGTCCGGCCGTACCAATCATTAGAGAAAGAGTGAAGGCAAACATGTTCAATTTACTGCCCATTACACTATTCGTATACTGGCCAAATCCAAGGTCAGTTATTACAGTATCCAATTTTTGCAACAATGGAGCACCGTCTGAAACATTACCAAGAAGACCTAGCTGAGGAATTGGATTACCTGTTAGTTCCAGAGAAATAAATATTGCTGGAACTGTAAACGCAAAGATAAGGACAACATACTGAGCAATCTGAGTATATGTAATCCCCTTCATCCCACCAAGTACGGCATAAAAGAAGACAATACCCATTCCAATGAAAAGCCCTGTCTCATATTCCGTCTCAAGGAATCTTGAAAAAGCGACACCCACACCCTTCATCTGACCGATAACATAAGTAACAGAAACGATGATGAGGCACAGAACAGCGACTAGTCTCGCCGTTTTTGAGTAAAATCTCTCACCTATGAATTCAGGAACTGTAAACTTACCGTACTTCCGAAGATAAGGAGCCACTAAAAAAGCCAATAACACATAACCACCAGTCCAGCCCATCAGAAAAACTGATCCCCCGTAACCTTTGAAAGCAATAATTCCAGCCATAGAAAGAAAAGAAGCTGCACTCATCCAATCAGCAGCAGTAGCCATCCCGTTTGAAATGGGACTGATATTTCCACCAGCTACATAAAATTCCTTAGTAGACTTAGCTCTACTCCAAATAGCAATGCCTATGTAAAGAGCAAAAGTAAATCCGACAATAAGATATGTCCAAGTTTTAACATCCATTGTGATTACTCCTCTCCTTGATCTTGAATTTTGTTACCATTCATATTTCGACCGGCGTATTCACTTTCAAGTTTATTCATGAGGCGAACATAGACAAAAATAAGAGCTACAAAAACATATATGGATCCCTGCTGAGCCATCCAAAATCCAAATCCAGAACCTCCAATTTGAATCTTATTCATTTGTTCAACGAACAAAATCGCACATCCATAAGAAACAAAAAACCACACTGCCAAAAGGCTTAAGACACATGTGATGTTCTTTCTCCAGTACTCCTCCTTGGTCATTGCTGGTTTATCAGAATTTAAAGAATTACTCTGATCTGTTATTTCAATTTCCTGTTCACTCATGGGGCTAAAATAAATTTTTGGAAGAAATTAACTAAATAAAATATACTTGGGGCAAAGAGAACTTAATCCTATTATAGTATTTTGTTCAATGAAATGATTCATAAATCATTGAACTAGAGGATTTGAGATCAATTAATAGTATGTTAGCTATGAGCCAAGAAGACAAAAACTTAAATAAATACAGACAATTTGGCGAAATTCCAAACTACGGTGAAGAGGCTTTCATTGTCATCCCAAATAGAGTAACTCCTGAAGAACTTCATTTGATAACCTCGCTAATCTCAAAGAGCGGTACTAAGCATCTGCTTCTAGTAGATAAAAATAGCAGCATACTGGAAGAATTAGTTGCCAGAGACAATAAACAGGAAATTCTAACTTTTGATTTTCAAGAAGGTAGTAGTGAACAGCTCAAGTCCACCCTTGCTCCATATATTTCAGAGAAAACAGCAATCGTATTCGTTCCTAATCGATACATTGTTCAAAAGGGGGCAAATCTTCACTTTCCATCTGAACAGATTGAAATAATTCTCGGTATAGGGACTTCTGTTGTTCCTCTATTCATTGAAAATTTATCTGAAACACAATTATCTATTGAAGACAATAAGATCGTTGCTCACTCATACGGAGAAATCTTAGACTCTAAAAACTTATCAATAGCAGCATATCAAGAATCATTACTTAAAGCTGGCGAAAGAGCATTTAGCAGCCATCAAATCTTTGAAAACTCTCTTGTTTTTTCAATCTTGAGAGGTCTTAAATTAAAAGGAAATACAACTTCTATTTTTGACGGAAATGACGGCTCTGAAACAAAGTTTACAAAAATATTTGGTGCCTCCGCCGCCTTCAGTAAAATTATTAGTCAATCAACTCAAAAGAAGAGGGTCGGAATCGTCTTGCCCCCAGGTAAAGGGGGACTAGTCGCCAATTTGGCGGTTTTATTGTCAGGAAAAATTCCAGTAAATTTAAATTTTACTGCAGGATCCGAAGCCATCATTTCTTCAATTGAACAAGCAAAACTCGATCATATAATTACAGCACAAGCCTTTATTGATAAGTATCCTGAATTTCCATGGCCAGAAAAAGATAACATTCTTTTAATTGAAAAATTATTACCTCCTCTAAAGCCTAAGATAATTCTATGGTTGATAGCACTCAAAGTCTTATCACCAAAAAAAATTGCATCGTTGCTAGGAGTAGCGAAGAAAGGCGGCACCGAAGAAGCCGTCTTATTATTTACAAGTGGAAGCTCTGGCAACCCAAAGGGAGTCGTCCTCTCTCACCGAAATATCTTAGCCAATGTTAGCCAATTTGGAAGCCGTTTAGATCTTGATGATACTGATAAAGTTCTCGGCTGTTTACCACTTTTTCACAGCTTCGGATCTACGGTAACATTATGGTATCCAATGCTAGAAGGGATTGATCTTGTCACCTATCCCAGCCCACTTGAACCGCCTAAACTAGCAGATCTCATAGACAAATATAAAGTCACTCTTCTTCTCGCAACACCAACATTTCTTCGTGGTTACATGCGAAGAGTCGAACCTGAAAAGCTTAAAAGTATAAAATATGTTGTTACGGGAGCTGAAAAATTACCAAAGAGGTTAGCTCAAGCCTTCGAAGAGAAATTTCAAAAGAAAGTGATGGAAGGATACGGACTAACTGAAACATCACCAGTTTCAAACGTTAACATTCCAAATTTGAATAAAACAAAAAATGAAGAACTCATATCTAGCGAAAGGTTTGGATCCGTAGGACAATTCCTCCCTGGAGTCGCCGTTAAAATAACAGACACCGATGATGAATCTCAGATACCTATTGATAATAGTGGAATGATTTGGCTCAAAGGAGCTAATATATTCAAAGAATATTTAGACTTACCTGATCAGACGAATGATGTAATCCATGATAACTGGTTCCGGACTGGTGATATTGGTAAAGTTGATAAGGATGGATTTCTGTATATAGAGGGGAGGCTTTCAAGGTTTTCTAAAATTGCAGGGGAAATGGTCCCTCATGAAACTGTAGAGTCCCATATTAATAAGGCTCTTGGCTATGATTCTGAAGCCGAAAAGAAGATCGCTGTTATCGGCATTCCCGATGAGGCTAAGGGTGAATCACTAGTGCTCCTAAGCTCTGTTGATATGAGTGATGAATCAGTAAACGATCTCCGACAAAATTTACTTAGTTCTGGAATCGCTGCATTATGGATACCTAAAAAAATAATCAAGGTTGATTCAATTCCATCATTAGCCTCAGGAAAACTTGATATAAAGAAGTGTGAACATCTTGCTAGATCTTAATAATAGATCATCACCTTAAAGTGAAAAAACTAAAAGAACGGCTCAAGGACTCGAAGCAAATATCGTTCAAGGCCTTTATGCGCATGGCTCTTTATGACCAAAATGATGGGTATTACACTCAAAACATTCGGAATGTCGGAAGGAATGGAGATTTTTCTACATCTGCAACAATTAACAACTCTTTAGCCAAATCTATTAATTCATGGATCAAAAATCGATGGAAAGAGAACAAGGAATTAAACCGCAATATCCTTGAGATTGGCGCTGGAAATGGATCACTTGCCGATTCTATTTTGAAAAGTTTTAAACCTTGGGCACGCCTCGGTATCAACTATCATATAGTTGAAACGTCTCCAAAGTTAATAATTTCACAAAAGGAAAGATTAAAAAATCAAAGAAGAATTAATTGGCACGAGCAGATGGCAGATGCTCTCGAAGCTTGCTCTGGAAATACTTTAATAATATCAAATGAGCTTGTTGACGCATTTCCAGTAGAACTAATTGAATGGAATAAGGAAACAAAAAAATGGCACCGTGTCATGATCCAAAAAAATAATGGATCCTGGTTAATATCCATAGGTGAGGAGTATTCAGTCGGAGAAAACTCTTCCATTAATAATTATAAGGATTTTAATAATAAACAAAGGATAGAGCGGCATGATCAATTTATTTCATGGTTTCATGAATGGCAAAATTTATGGAACGTGGGCCATATGCTAACCATTGATTATGGCGAAGAATTCCCAGCAATATACCACCGCCGTCCCAACGGAACTCTAAGGTCTTACTTCCATCATGAAAGGTATGAACAACTTGAAGAAATATTATCAAGACCAGGCCTTCAAGATATAACATCTGACGTCGATTTCTCGGATATAAGAAAAAGAATGTTAACTAAAAGCATCAAAGAAGTCGATTATATGAACCAAGCTGATTTCATTATGTCCCACACTCAAAAACTGGATCCAATGGATCCAAGCATTGCAATTAATGGAGCAGGCTCAGCATTTAAAGTTCTTTGGCATGAAAAATAGAGCCACCGTTGAACTTTAATTTTCATTAGCTTGACAGTTGGCAAAGAAAATAAGATGTCTGATTAGTTATGAAGTTTGCTTTATGTAATGAAACGTATGGAAATTGGGATTTTAATGCCACCTGTGATCACATAGCCAAAAGCGGTTATGACGGGGTTGAAATAGCTCCATTCACTCTAAAAGAAGATCCACGTGATATAACTGAAAAGGAGGCCGAAAACTTTGGCAATCAAGCCAAGTCAGCAGGGCTAGAGGTCGTTGGTCTGCACTGGCTACTGGTCAAACCTTCATGGCTGCATTTAACAAGCGATGATAAATTGCTCCAAAAAGACACAATTCATTTTGGCCAGCACCTTGCTAGGATTTGTGCAGCGATGGGAGGTAATATTATGGTCTGGGGAAGTCCAAATCAAAGAAACATTGCTCCTGATTGGGATAGGAAAGATGCTGAGAAAAGAGCTGCTGAAACTCTATCAAAAATATCTGAAACTGCCCTCGAATTAGGGGTGACTATAGCTATGGAGCCATTAGCAAAAAAAGAAACAAATTTTCTTAATACCGCAGAGGAAACTATAAACTTAATTGAAGAGGTTAGTAGCCCGGCTTGCAAACTACACCTTGATGTAAAAGCAATGAGCGATGAATCTAAACCTATTTCTCAAATCATATTAGAAAGTAAAGATTACATCGCTCA
This sequence comes from Verrucomicrobiales bacterium, assembly GCA_002705125.1. Classification (GTDB taxonomy): domain Bacteria; phylum Verrucomicrobiota; class Verrucomicrobiia; order Verrucomicrobiales; family DEV007; genus EC70. The sequence goes on from PAHQ01000105.1 coordinate 11,028, forward strand.
TTTTCATGCTAATGACCCTAACTTAAGAGGACCTGGAACCGGGGATGTGGACTATTCCCCAATCGTGGAATCACTCCAATCTATTGAGTACGATAGGTTTGTTTCCGTTGAAGTTTTTGATTATACTCCCGACCCTGAAACAATTGCTAAGGAGAGCATTGAATTCCTTAAAGCTGCATTTGGAAAATAAAAAAAGCAGCTCCCCTTGAAGGAGAACTGCTTTGAAAATAAAATTCAAAAATCTAAGGAATCATTATTCTTTCTCCAATCCTAATAAGACTGCCATTGATCCCATTAGCCTGTCTCAGAGCAGCAACAGATGTTCCATAATTNCTCGAAATGCTGTAAAGAGTATCTCCCTTAGCTACCTTATGAACACTTTTTGAAGGCGGTGGTGTGTATGCCGGCTGAGGGCTATAATTTTTAACAGGTGCAGGAGGCGCAATTCCAAAATCGTCACCAGTCGGAGGAACATACGGATCACCTATAGGTTGGTTGTAAAAATCATTGNTGGAAGCATAAGGGTCTCCGTATNGCTGCCCCTTTTGTTTGTAGACGCTGACTCCAGTTTTTTTGTTACCGGTGCAAGAAANACTGATNAGTGAAATGAGTAATAGTGNAGTTNTGCTTATATAATTCTTCATAAATAAAAGGCTTAGATGAGCAGATATTTTACATATCTTTACTAAAAGTCAAGAAGCGTCTNAAATTCGAACAAAAAATTAATCTTGCGACTTATTACGTGAATTTTATGAAATAATGCTGATGACTAACGTCGATTAAAGAGATCCCTAATTTGATCTAAATCTACGTCTTCAGGGATTCCTCGCCTGCCACCATTTCGCCCTCCCCCACGATTAAGGCCCTCTAAGGCTTTTCTCGCATTCTCAAGAGTAGGATTACTAGTCGCTCTATCGCTTGAAGCTTTTGATTTTTGCTTTGCCAATTCCGAGGCCTTTCTTTCTTTTTCTGCATCCTCAAAAGTTCCAGGAACTAATTTTCCAGATAAATATCCTTCAACTTCCTCTANCCAAGCATCAATATCTTCATGATCTGGATTACTTCTAACAAGAGCAACCATTGCTGTTAAAGCTTCTCTGTTCTTACCGGCTCTGAGCATATCCATATATTTAAGCCATTTAAGCTTCGGTAAGGTTTTATTAGTAAAGCCGGCTTCTGCTTCAGTACTGTTAGCAGCAGCAACAAGTTTAATTTCCTGAGAAATCCTTTTATCCCAAGCCTGCATCAATTCCTTAACTCTNTCAGGTGTCCGGTAAGTGGGCATTATAGTTGATTCATAAATCCCGCTAACATCCATTGGCGCTCTTGGCCAATTTTTAAGACCCACTAGAGTCGAGGACAAATCATAAACTTCAGCAAATGTGGACCCAGTCGCNGAAGCNCTAAGTATTCTTTGAGACTTTCCAAGATAAGGATAAGCAGAAATACAATTATCCATTAAGGTAATAAGTTCTGGGATTAAACTCTCACGCTCATCCTCTTCTAGGTTTGCCGCNCTAATTGTCAAAATTAGAAACTGTAATTGNAGCCTTCTTGCAGAAGANTGCTCCCTTGAGCTTAAGTACTCCTTGTTNTTTGTTCTCCAATCACGATATTCAGATTCTTTTNNTCCCTTTCTNGTAAAGTTAATTTCCTTATAACACTTTAAGTAAAAGTCATAGGCAGAAGTACCAGATGTCGCAGCAGCACGGTAAGCTGATAAGGCAGAACTGTTAACTCCTGATCTTCCTTTAATGACTCCGGTCTTTATCTTTTTAATAGTATCAAGCATTTGGGCTTTCTCGGTAGCCGTAAGAGGCTGATCTTGGGCCGAAATTGAGCCAAACGGTAATATCAAAAGCATTACCAAAGAACAGAGTTTTAGAGACTTCATAAGAATAAAATTAAAGCTTCAGACNCGAAAAATCAACATCGATCCAAAATTCCTAATAATCTATTNGTAATTTTTTCAGTAAAGGGACTTTAGNAGGCTATTTTTTCGAGTTTATCAGAATAAATATCACGTGCGATCAACTTCAATTTCTCTAATACAACCTGAACAGTTTCCTTCAAAGTAGAAGTTCCTGCAGTTAACCCTACCTCACTGCAAGCCTCAAACCAATCGGCATCTAAATCGGATGCCTTTTGTATATGAATGGCCCTTGAGCCTAACTCTTCAACAGTCGTAACTAGTTGTCTTGTGTTATTACTATTTTCTCCACCTACGACGACAATTGCATCACAGAATTGAGCCAATTCTCTCACTGATTTCTGTCTATTTTTTGTTGGCGAACAAATCGTATCTATAAATTTTACCTCAGCCTCTGGTGAATGAGATCGAATACTTTCAATAACACCGTCAACATAATCACTTCTTTGCGTAGTCTGAGATACGACTCCAATCTTCTTTACATCTGGAAGCTTTTTTAAATCTGACGATTTTTCTATTACTAAGGCCTGTGGAAAGTCTCCAACTAGACCTTCGACCTCGACGTGACCTTTTTTACCTATCACTACCGGAAAATAACCTAATTCAACTAGCTTAAACAAATTGTCATGCGCCTTCCTGACAAGAGGGCATGTAGTATCAACAATTTTCCTGTTTGGTGAACGCCAAGCATCTTTATCAAGATTCGATGCTCCGTGAGCAGTAATGATAACTGTTCCAGTAATGTCTTCAGAGGGATCGCGCAGCTTGCCACTTCTCACATGATTACGTTTGAGCTCATCATCAACAATGGGATTATGAACTAATTGACCAAGAACAGTCACCTTACCNTCGTTAAAAGTTTTTCGAGTCGCATCTATGGCATCTCTTACACCAAAACAGACTCCATAGTGGGAAGCGAGGTGCACATTAAAATTTGGTTCATTCATAATATTTACTGATTNCATTAATAATAATACTTTGTANCACAAAGCTTTNTTTCAAAAAAATTTAACTTCCTCCCTGTTTAACAATTTCCTCCAAAAGATTAAGATACCTATTGAAGGATTTCTTCCCTTTAGCTGTTAGAAAGTAATTCGTTACCTTTCTTCCCTTTAATTCTTTCTCCTTGTTTAAATATCCTGCCTTCTGCAAAGATCTCAGATGAGTGATTAAGTTACCATCACTCATTTTAAGTTCCTCTTTAATATCCTGAAAATTCCAAGTCCCTCTAGAAGAGAGGAGCGTCATGATAGAAAGCCTTCCTTTCTCATGAATGATTTTGTCTAATTTATCAAAATCTATCATTTAGTTCTAAAACAATTATTTTTTCCCCTTTCGTAATAACACACCTATACCATGACCGATATGTAGCATTCCAAAAGTGAGCATCATCATAATAGAGGCGGACCCTAAGTAATCGACTCCAAGAACAGCAGAAAGAGCCGCCTTAAATTTCATCCAAACTAAAAACAGCAAGGCCCCTGAAATGATAAATGCCCAACCTAATCGTTTAAGTGAACGTGGCGCCACTTCACCCATTGCCAGTATTGCTGCACCGTAACACAAAATCCATACGAAAGTGCAAAGCTCAAGGTCTAACCCCTTTGCAGCCTCAAACGAAATAAGGCCTCCAGCAATGACCGCAGGAGCGGTCTTCAAAAAAGTGAGTTTTAAGCCAGGAGAAATAAACTTTTTCCCTTCAGACTTTGCTCTTCGTAATAGTAAAAATCCATTAAAGCTATCACCAACTATTAGAGCAACTACCCACGTCCAAAAATATTGGCTCCCACTCACAAACACTCCATTCTTTTCCTGAATATAAAAATAACAACCAACAACTACTGCTAGAATTCCACCAAATATTGCTGCAGGAGCGGACAATGCCCTATAAACAGTTGCCCTTTCCATCATACTTCTGATGACCTTTAGCTGATCGAGCGCTTTTTCAGAATCATTCATAATATTTACTTTGTATTACAAAGTTCACTTTACAAGTAAATTTTGAATCAATAATAAAAATCCACCATTTTTGAATCTTTTAACGTGTAAATATTAGATTCATTGAATAAAATCGGGCCAATATAAAATATTCTAAAGTTAGAAAGGAGNCTCACTGAATTGCTNAAAAATGAAAAAAACAATCCATTTGAGGATTCAATTTTTCACACTCAAGGAGATCAAAGCCGGCTCAATGAGTATGTACTATATCCTGATCACCTCGAAAGGTTGAGCAGTGCCATAACCTCTACAAAGCTAGCGGTTGGAAGGAATGCTAAAACAATCATGGTCAGTTCACCAGAAGCTGGTCACGGTAAATCTCATCTAATTGCTAAAGCTCTAAAAGAAACAGCATTAAATAACGTCATTTTAGAGCTTCCATTGAACAAAATTGAGCATTTCAACTTTGATGAAATCCTAAGATTAGCGATAGAGTCACTATACGGAAAAACATCTATTAACTACCCAGTTAGAAATTTATTTGCATCCCTCATCTGTGATTTAATTAAAAAGGGAATTGTGCCGGTTGCTAACATAGGCAGCGCTACTAATGCCCTAAGCCAACACAGTATTAGGATGTTAGATTTCAAGGATGAAAAATCTTTGATTGCTAAATGGTTCAAAGGAAATATCAACGCATTATTTCCTCACCTCATTAATTCAATGAGTGATCTTACAGGCGTGTCCAAAGAGTCTTGTGATTTTTGGATTAAAACATTATACGAATGCGAATTAGACAACTCAAAAAACGCACTAAAAAATATAAAGGCTCTCCCAGATCGTGAAGCACAAGATCGACTTGAGGATTTTGAAAAAATATTTTCAAAGGATCACTCATTAATTCTTGTTTTCGATCACATGGATAGCCTTTTTGGCGATCAACAAAAAGGATTAAAAATTGCACAACTTATTTCAAAAATCGATAGCTCTAACCTTTCTGTAGTTACAATTTTTGCGATTAATGATGACCTTTGGCATTCATGTTTCAAAGAATCAATTCCTAGCGCCTTACGCGATCGAATTAATGAATCAAACCTAAGACTAAATGGAATTAATTTACAATCAGCGCGGAATCTTATCAGGGAGCGAATGAAGCTTGCAGGACAGGATTCTGAGACTGCAGAGGCTATCATTCAGGGAATTAATTTAGAGAGCACGTTTTATTCTGAACCTAATGAGGGCAAACCCTCAATCCGAGGCATTTTAAGAACAGCTTCATCTCAATGGCAACAAATGGAGAATCAACNTGAGCAGCTTCACGAATCCAAAAATGCTTCAAAAGCTAGTCTCATCAATGATGATTCTCCGACGATCAGCTCAATATCAGAGATGATGAAATCGGTTAATAAAAGAAGTCGTGCAAGCATNGAACCAGATCAGCCTGTCAAAGCTTCAAAGAATTTAGAGCCACCTTTCAAATATATTGAGAANTCAGCACCAGATTCTGTGAAGGACTTTGTTCAGCACAGAGATGAACTTTACTCAAGCGGGCAAAGCTTATTCGATATTGAAGCTCTTAAGTACACTCTTGAAATTGCAGCAAAAAGATCTCCTGTCATCAAACATAGAGAGATAAAAATTGGCCAAAAAGCTTCAGCCACTTCATGGCTTTCCTATGACACTGAATTCATTTTTGGNTTCGAAACTCCTGACAAAATAAGTTATTGGAATAAAGTTATAAAGACTTCAGAGGAATCATCAGCGAATACATCAAAAATTATCGCATTCTCATTTCCAGACTCGGAAAAATTTNANCAATCTATAAAAGAAAAGGTTAATGTAATCGATCTTAGNAGGGCAGAGCTCGCCTCGTTAGCCGCAGGGAATACAGTCATCCAAGAATCAGACGATGAAGGTAAAGTNTTCTCTGAAATCGCTCCCGAGCTTGAATCTATTTGGAAAAGAATCACTCGTAGCGCCTAAACACTTAAGCTTACTACCTTAATTCAATTCCGGCCGATCAGGGAANGAGGCGAGCATTTTGTAGTACGGTCCCATTGAAGAGAGCAGGTCTCTCCATAACTCCTCGTCAGCATCAAGACTGGCTGCGATCGGAACAGGCTTTCGCGTGATCCAAGAATTCTGTTTCAATTCGTGCTCTAACTGACCCTCTGCCCAACCNGAGTAACCAACAAACGCCCTAATAAAGAAACCTTCTCTAAGACGGTGCAATGCTTCTTCCGAGGATAAATGAGTATCGTATCCTAATTCCTCATCTTTAGCATCCCAGTTAATNGAGGCAAACGTCANTTGATCTGAGCTGACGGGACCACCTAAAAAAACTGGTAAGTCACCGAGCTCTCTCATTTCGTCGATCTGAATTAAATCTGAGACCTTTTTACCCATGGGTTTATTTAAAATAAACCCAGCTGATCCATCATCCTGCTGGTGATTAGTTAAAAGTAAAACACTCTTCTCAAAACCAGGATCTGTAAGCGAAGGGTCAGCAAGGATCAACGATCCCTTTAAACATAATTGCTCAGACTCTTCGAAACTCACTTTTATTAATTTATATAGAAACTGGATTGGTCAAATAATTCAAATCCAAATTCAATAAATAATCTGTCATTTTTAGCTATGCTCAAATATTTAATTAGTTATATCATACTAATATGCTTGAGCTAATAGAGACTTTAAGATCAGGAAATGAACTGAATGCAGAACAAATAGAATTAGCTGCAAATCAATTACTAAGTGAAAATGGTGATATTTCTTCAAAAACCCAATTTTTAAAAGAACTNGCTCATAAAGGAGAAACTCCCTCAGAAATCGCCGGTTTTGTTAAGTCCTTCCTAAATCACGCCGTTGANCCAAGGTTTGGCCCAGATGACTGCCAAGGNCCCANCATTGATGTTTGTGGNACGGGAGGCGATAAGCTTGATCTCTTTAATATTTCAACGGCCTCAGTCTTTGTCCTTGCTGCAGGAGGGGCAACAGTTGTTAAGCATGGCAACCGCGGAATCACCTCAAAGAGTGGCGGCGCTGATGTACTCGAAGAGCTTGGTGTTCCNATAGACCTACCCGTTCAGGACCTTCGACAATGCGTCATAAGGGAGGGGGCAGGTTTTCTATTTGCTCCATTATATCACCCTGCATTCAAGGCTGTCGTTCCCGTAAGAAAAGAATTAGCTAGTGAAGGTATACGAACAGTTTTTAATTTGATCGGACCTCTTCTTAATCCAGTCAAACTGGACTACCAATTAGTCGGTGTCTTTGACNCTGAATTAACATCTACTTTCGCAGNCATTCTTGGGAAGCTTGGCAGAAAAAGGGCCTGGGCAGTTCATGGTAAAGGACCAAACAATGANGGTATGGATGAATTGTCTCTNTGCTCNGAGACAAAANTTTCTNAATGGGNTTCTGATGAGGTTAATGAGTTCTCAATAAGACCAGAANACTTTGATTTATCACCTTGCACCCTTGATGATTTAAANGGAGGNGACCCCAAAGAAAATGCAGCTATCATTAACTCTATTTTAAGTAATGAAGGTGATGGACCAAAGAGGGATATTGTTGCTCTTAACGCAGCAGCCGGTTTTGTTGTTACCGGCATCGCATCTGACATTGGCCATGGATTAGAAATCGCTCAACGCTGTATAAAAGATGGCACAGCAATGGGTAAACTAGATTCACTAAGAAACTTCAANGCNAATTAAAAAAANTAAAGNANGAGTCATTTAGAATCTTCTTGATCGTAATTCCATCTGTCTTTCTTACCTTTACGNCCAGGAGGTCTGGTTTTTTTTGANCTCCTTTCNATNATCCGAGAAGGACTATGCTCATCACTTTTTAGAACCCTTANTTGATCACGACAGTNCTCACAAAATTCAANACCATTNGCAGCAACCCTAAAAATGAGNTCCTCATCATCNTTCTCNGTTTTNCCACAATATTCGCAGTAATGAAGAGCTTCATCTTTACTAATTTGAGCATTCTCAAANTGGTTNCTNCTANTCGAAACCTGAGCCTTAACTTGAATTGATCTCTTCATCCCTGGAATAAAAACGACGAAAAAGTGTAACAGTGATACAAGAATAAGACTGGCTGTTCTTAGATCATTAAGAGCTTGAAGCAAAAGAATTCCGGCGGCAAAAATAGCAATCCAGAATAAACGTATCGGTATAATGGCAAATAACCTTACGACATAATTTGGATTATAAACGGCACAGGCAAACAGAATAGACTCAATAATGAGGAAGGTAGGGAACATTATTGAATTATTGGGAAACCCAATTAAAAATTCAGAGATTACAACACTTGCCACACCTCCAATTATGTAAAGAGTTAACTTAAAACTTCCCCAAATTTCTTCTAACATGCTTCCTAAGAAAATGGTGAAGAAAACCGCAAAAAACATAAATATTAAATCTGTTGGACCAACTGGTGGAATGAAAATAAAACTAAATAGCCGCCACACCTCACCACTTAAGATCAAATCCTTTTGCAAATGAAGGGCAACAA
>PAHQ01000106.1 GCA_002705125.1 Verrucomicrobiales bacterium
CAGGAGCAGGTTCTTCTGTCTTTGGCTCAGGAGCAGGTTCTTCTGTCTTTGGCTCAGGAGCAGGTTCTTCTACCTTTGGCTCAGGAGCAGGTTCTTCTGCCTTTGGCTTAGTTTCCTCAGGTTCAAGTGGAGGAGGGGGAGATAGTGAGCGCTCCTTTGCTTCAATAGTGTCTGGAATTTTAACGTTCAAAATATTATTTATGTAGCCTTTAGAAGCATTTGTAATGGATTCATATTCAGCTTTAGCCTTATCAAATTCCTTGTTTTTTACAAGCATATCAGCAAGACGAATAGTGGCAGCAGCTTTTGAGTTTGAATTAGATTGTACTACTTCATCGTATAAAATTTGCGCTTTTTCTGTATTTCCATTTTTTTCATTTAAAGTTCCAAGAGAAAATTTTGCTTCATAATAGAATGGATTTTCTTGATCGGTTTGCTGTATGAATTTCTCCAAATATTCTTTAGCTTTTTCGATATTGGGAGTTGCGCTGTTAGTGTATTTTTCGGCGATAATAAGTAATGCATTGTTACCGCTAACAGTGTTTTCATTTGCTGTTGCAAATTTTTCAAGGTCACTGATTGATGAATCATTCATTGATACGGATATCAACTCTTCGCCGCGTTTAATCGCTTTTTCGTTATTGCTAGCATCATAAAAGAAATAACCGCCCATCAAAATTATTCCTGCGCATAAAGCAAACAATAAAAGTTTCCAATTATTGTCTAGAAAGGACTCAAGTGAACTTGGTGAGTTCGCAGATTGAGCAGGTGAAGGGATTTCTTCTTTTTCAGTTTCCATATTTAGGCAATTTAAGATTTGGGTGCTTAATAGCTTTTGTAATACTTTTGTAATGGTTAGGCGTCAACTGAAGCGCGGGCTTCGTCTGCTAATGGAGTACTCAGGTATCGTTCTCCTGTAGAGCACCCTATAGTAACAATAAATTTACCATTATTTTCAGGTCTTTTTGCAATTTCTAGAGCGGCGCAGACGTTAGCCCCAGTACTTATGCCAACTAGAATTCCTTCCTCGGCAGCTATCCTCCTAGCCATGGCAAATGCATCGTCATTTGATACCTTTACACATTCTGAAATTTGTTCATTGCCCGAATCAGGATTGTTCAAATGTAAGTTGTCAGGTATAAAACCTGCGCCAGTGCCTTGGATTTTGTGAGGCCCAGGGGTTAGTTCCTCGCCAGCAATCTGTTGTGAAATGACTGGTGAATCAGTGGGTTCAACGGCGATTGCTTGGAATTCAGGTTTTTTAGGTTTTATGACTTCACAGCAACCAGAGATAGTTCCTCCTGTTCCAACCGCAGAAACTAGAATGTCTATTTCGCCGTTACTGTCATCCCAAATTTCTTGGGCTGTTGTTTGTCTGTGAATTTCTGGGTTAGCATCATTTTCAAATTGTTGAGGCATCCAGCCATTCTCATTCTCAGCAAGAAGTTCTTTCGCCTTTTCAATCGCTCCCTTCATCCCTAGAGGTCCCGGTGTGAGAACTAGGTTTGCACCGAGAAGTGCAAGAAGAGTTCTTCTTTCTACACTCATAGTCTCAGGCATTGTTAGAGTCAGCTTGTATCCTCTCGAGGCACACACAAAAGCGAGTGCAATTCCTGTGTTCCCACTCGTAGGCTCTATGATATTTGTATCAGAATTAATCAGTCCTTCTTTTTCTGCGGCTTCAATCATTGCCATTCCGATGCGATCTTTGACTGAACCTAGAGGGTTAAAGAATTCACACTTTAGTGCTACTGTGGCATCGATGCCTTCAGTGACTTTATTTAATTTAACGAGAGGAGTTTTTCCAATCGTCTCAACGATGTTGTTGTAGAGTGTGCCCATTATGTAACAGAGTTAAATTTTAATCTTATAAATCTTAAGANTTANGCTAAAANATTATTAATTTGATCTGTACAAGTTTGCAAAGAGAAATAGTGAACAATCAGCNATTAAAATTCATTTAGATTTGCTGAATATTTATTTGTTTGTTTTAATGTTTTAACGTAGTTCTATAATCTAATACCCCAAAATTATAACCCCAAATACCGCTATGCTTAATGCAATCAGTCATGATGTCGCACTAGAAAACATGAAAAAAATACCTGAATGGGAGCTCAATCAAACNTCCATTTCAAGGGCTTTTGAATTTGATGAATACATGTCTGCCATTGAATTTGTGAACACNGTTGCCGAAATTGCTGAAGAAGCTCATCATCATCCAGACATTTCTATTGTTTATACAACGGTCACATTAACTTTAACAACTCACGATGTGAGTGGTATTACGGAAAGTGATTTTGAAGTTGCCGCAAGAATTGATTCACTCGAAAATTAGTTAATTTAGAGTTATAGCTCTTCTGGATTTTGGAGAAGTTCNGCTATTCTTGATAGTAGTCTTCCTGCTCCNCCTCCATCAAGAACTCGGTGATCAAAACTTAGGGTGAGCTCAGCTTCAATTACCGGCGCCCANCATTCTTTCTCAGTATTCCAACTAGGTTTTTTTTGACCAAATCCTAGACCTAGTACCAAATTTTGCTCAGGTAATGGAATCGGAGTTGCCCATACTATGCCGAAGGTGCCGAAGTTGGTAACTGTTGCAATGCCTGGAGGGTTGCTTGCTTCTTTTGGTAACCTCCTTTTTTTTGCTGCATCCACTAAAGAAGAATACTGGGCGAGTAAATCTTTAAAAGGTATTTGATCTACTTTCCTGATAACGGGAACGAGAACGCCGTCGTCAACTTCAACAGCAAAACCAATATCTATCGAAGATGGGTGTATTATTTGATTTCCGACTAATCGTCCAGCGCTTGCAGTTCTTTCAGATAAAGCAAGAGCCAGAGCCCTTATGGCATAAATAGTTGGGCCTGGCTTAGGTGATGAATTTTTTCGGTGCTCTAGAAGATTGTCTAGTCTTACAGGTGACCCAACAGTTGCGAGTGGTCTTGTCCAGCTTCTTCTCATTGAATCAGCGACAGCGATTCGCATTGATGATGCGGGGCTCGTTTTCTTTGTTTCTAAATCATGCATGAAAGACTCAAAGTCTTCAACGGTAACTCGCCCTCCTGCACCGCTTCCGGCTATTCCTGCTAAATCAGCAGCATTTAAACCTAGCTCTTCCATTCTAGCCCTAAGTCTTGGTGATATATATCTAGCACCAGAAGCTTTTGCAGGAACGGGCAGACCTTCAATTGTTGGAGTTACACTGACATTACTGATGATATCAGCTTTAGATGGGGCTTGATCTCTCTTGATAGGAGAAGTTGTCTCTTTATCTGTATTTTCAGGNTTTTCGGTTGATTGAATTTGTTTTGTAGTCTCTTCATTAGCTTCCAAATAGCCAAGTATCGCGCCTACCGGATAACTAACGTCGAGCTCTGCTGTCACTTCTAGTACCTCTCCTGAACAGGGGGTGGTGACTTCCATCATTGCTTTCTCAGTTTCAACTTCGAGTACATCCTCATCNGTTTTAACNTTTTGACCAACTTTGATTTTGATGTCCCTCACAGTTGCTTCTGCTATAGACTCTCCGAGTTGTGGCATTAATATGGGAACACGCATAGCTATACTATTCTTTAATTAGTTTACGAATTTTTTCCTCTATCGAATTAGCTGTTGGTCTGTGGTAGCGCCAAAGCTCAGGGTGATAAGGTATTGGAGTATCTATAGAGTTTAATCTGCTNGGAGGCGCATCCAAAAGGTTGAATCCTTCAGAGCTTATTTGGGAAATAATTTCTGCAGTAACACCTCCCCAAGGAAACGCTTCTCCAACGGCTAAGACTCTTCCTGTGCGGGCTATTGACCCTAGAACAGTATCTATATCAATTGGTTTAACGCATCTTAAGTCGACAATTTCAATTTCATATCCGTCTTTTGATAGGTTTTCTGCAGCGCTTACGGCTTCATGAACCATGGCACTGTAGGCGATTATTGTAGCATGCCGACCTGGTCTCACTATTCTAGCCTTTTGAGCAGGAAGAGCTTTTTTGGGAAGGGATTCAGCTTTTAGGTGATAGTAAAGATATTTGTGTTCGCAAAATATTACAGGATCATCTATTGAAACAGCCTCTAAAAGCATTGAATAAGCATCCTCAACNGTGGATGGTGNCATCACAATAGTTCCTGGATAGTGTGCATAAATAGTTTCCATACATTGGCTATGAAAAGGGCCGCTGCCTGGGGTGCCCCCTGAGGGTAATCGTATCGTAATCGGGCATGGCACTGAAGTTCTCCAATACATTGTTGCCGCCTGATTTACAATTTGATTAAATCCAACTGACGAAAAGTCTGCAAATTGCATTTCAATTATAGGCCGCATTCCTTCTATGGCTGCTCCTACAGCTAGTCCAACCATTGCATCTTCGCTGATTGGAGAATCTATAACTCGATCAGGGTAATTATCGTGTAATCCTTTTGTAGCTTTAAAAGCTCCGCCGAAGAATCCAATGTCTTGACCGTAAATAAAAACATCATCACTATTTTTTAGCGATAAAGCTTGAGCTTCTCTGATAGCCTCTAGATAAGTGATGCTCATTATTAATATTTAATGGTCAGATTTTGATGATGAATAAGCACTCCAATCGTGTGAATAGGGATCAGGTGCACTTTCTGACTCAGCTATTTTGATTGCGGCGTTAACTTCATTTTCAGCATGTTTAAACATATCATNGATATCGCTCTGATTACACCACCCTTCATCGAGAATTCTTTTTCCAGATTTGTTAAGACAATCTAATCCGAGTTTAGATTTTTTCATTTCNTCAGAAATGTAAGGAGCGTCATCATGTTCACCATGTCCGGATAATCGAAGTAAGTTGCCTATAACTATTTGAGGACCTTCGCCTGAACGGGCTTTCTCAATGCAGTCTCCGAAGACTTGAATGCAATCCACTAAATCGGTGCCATCTACGCTTATTCCATTAACCCCGTAGCCGATGGCTTTATCCACAAGCTCNTTACATGCAAATTGTTTACTGGTAGGTGTTGAATAAGCAAATTGATTGTTGGCTATAGACACGATTAAAGGAAGTTTTTCAACTGCTGCTAAGTTTAATGCCTCATGAAAGGCTCCTGTTGATGTCGCTCCATCGCCAATCGATGTTGCTCCTACACTATTGTTAATTGTTCCTTTGATGCGCCTTGCAAATAGTATGCCGCTAACTACTGAAATCATTGCGCCGAGATGAGATATCATGGTAGGCATTCCTTCTTTGGGGTAACCTCGGTGAACGTTTCCGTCCCTACCCTTGGTCGGTCCATTTGAAGATCCCAAGTAGGTTCTTGCTGCATCGACTAAAGGTTCTCCGAAGGCAGCCCTTCCTGCCATATCCCTTATGAGAGGTGAGTAAATGTCTTGCCCTTTGACGAGATTGATTGCCATAGATGCACTAAATGCCTCTTGCCCTTTGCCTACATAGACACCTCCAAAAATTTTTCCTGATCTGTAAATATTAGAGATTCGATCTTCAAAAGTACGCGCCAATATCATCCATCGAAAGGTGTTCAAAACTACCTCTGATAGATCATTCTCGGATCTCTCTTCATGATTGGCGCTATTGGCCATAAATTAACATTAAGATATTAACCATCTATTGTTAGAGGGCAACACCGTTTTCAGTATCAGGTAGGGCTCTTTTCTGTTTTTTTGTTTTCTTTGAACTTCATTCCAATTAGCTGGCTAATTCCGAATTCCTCTTGAGTTACTCCGTACATGACTTCGCAGCGGCTCATTGTACGTTTGTTGTGGGTAACTATAACAAATTGACTTTCTTTTGTAAAACGGTCCAAAAGTTTCAAAAACCTACCAATGTTAGATTCGTCTAGTGGTGCATCGAGCTCATCAAGAACACAGAACGGACTAGGTTTGACCATGTAGATAGAGAACAGCAGGGCTACAGCAGTCATGGCTCTTTCCCCACCTGATAGTAGAGTAATAGATTGAGGCTTCTTTCCAGGTGGCTTTGCTATGATGTCAATTCCACTCTCCAGTGGATCAGACTCATCTAACATTATTAGGCTAGCGCGTGCTTTGTCACCAAAGAGTTCTTTAAACACTGAACTAAAGTTCTTACTTATTTGCTCGAATGTATCAGAAAAACGGGATCTTGTTTCTCTATTTATTTTACTAATAACTTTCATTAGTCCATCTTTAGCATTGATAAGGTCATTATGTTCCTTGTTGAGGAAATCATACCTCTCTTGTAATGATTCAAATTCCTCTATCGCNTCGATATTAACAGGCCCCATTGAATCAAGCTTTTGTTTAAGTTCGTCTATTACGAGCTCTACGAATGACCAGTCTGGCTGATCTTCTTCATGAATTTGAGTTTCGGTTTCAATTGGAGCTGCCTCATTGTTAGCGTCAAGACTTACTGCGTCTTCAAGGTCGTTTATAGAATTATCATTTCTTGCAGCTTTTCTTTTTTCCCTTGTTCTTCTAGCCTTTTTCTGATCATCGATAGCACAAAGCAGTTTATGACTATCAGGACTGAAGTGTTCTAGGTTGACATTATATCTTTGTCTAATCGTAGAGCAGAGGCTCTCCACTCTAAGATCTATTTGTGTCATTTTTACTTCTTCTTGTCCCTTTTGCTCGTTCAGTTTGGCGATTTCGCCTCGAGTTTCCCTTAAATCTTTTTCAGCGCTTTCTACACTTTTAATTCTTTCGTGCCTTTGATTAATAACTTTATCAAGTTCCAAGTTTAAGGTTTTACAAAGATCGTTTAAACTTTCTATCTCCTTAAATAAATTAATATTTTCTATTTTTGCTGACTCTATTCGTTCGGTGTAAGAACTAACTTCTGACTGCCTCCGTAAAATAGCAGACTCTAGCTCTTTCATTCTTTCGGTTATAGGTGCTTTTTGCTCTTGTAAAGATTGGAAAGCTTTTTCCTCTACGGCTAAAGCTGTTTTAAGTTCCAATAAGAGTTCAACTGATTCACCTTCTTGCCGTTTGGCTTCAGTTAAAGAGGAATCAATCTTTGATATTTGTAATTTCTTTTCCTCAATGTCTTTACNNAGAATCTCTTCGGAGTCCCTTAAGTTTTTAAGTCTTTCTTGAGAATTTATTTGTCTTTTTTGCAGCCCTTCTTGTTCTAGCTGCATATTCTCAAGTTTTGACTCTAGGCCTTCCCTTTCTCTTTTAAGTAGTGTTTTTTTACCCTCTAGAGTGGAGTAGGTGACTGCAGCTGATTGCATTTGAGTATTACAATCATCAACTTTTTTATTTGCTGATTGGACCTGAAGTTCAAGGTCATTGAGTTGATTTTTCTCGGTATCTAGATTTTGTTTAAGAGAGGCTGTTTCCAATTCTAAATCCTTAATTTCATTTAGTCGTGCTAGCAGTGAACTAGCCTCACCTGCTTCGCCTGCGCCTCCACTGATAAAGCCTGCAGCACTGATGAAATTCCCATCTAATGTCGTAAAGCTGTAATTAGGAAGCTCTTTTCTTAATCGTATTGCGGTTCCAAAATCTTCAACAATGAATGTATTATCTAATAATTGATCTAACAATGACCTAACGGATTCAGTTGAACGTACTTTNTCTACCGCCCAAGAATCTACTCCATCAGGTAAGGTCATAAGTTGCCTGTCTTGTGGAGAATTAATGAAGTTTTCAGGTACGATGCATGCTCGGCCGAGCCTTTCATTAGTTAGCGTTTGAATCGCTTTTTCAGCAATTGCTTCGTTACTAACGAGTATGGACTGAAGGTGATGTCCAAGTGCAGCCTCAATAGCGGGAATGTAATCGATATCAACATCAATGAACGAGCTTAGAAGACCATATGATTTCGGGTCGGAGTTTTCATTTTTCAGTTTATCAAGAACTGACTGAGTTCCTTTGCTTAAACCTTGGCCATCAACTAAAAGCGCTTTTAAAACCTGTAAACGTGAATCTTTTTCTGCCAACTCACGATNTTCTTTAGTGATTTTTTGATCTAGTAAATCTTTTTGATTTGATAATGCCTGAGACTCTTTTTGGGCAATAGTAAGACGACCCTCGAATTCATTAAGTGATTGCGATGCAAGGGCGATTTCATCCTGAATTCCNGAGAATTCAGTCTGACGCTCTTTGTGCTCACTACTAATTCCACTTATTTGACCGATGATATGATTAATTCTCTCATTGTCGGTATCTGACATGCTTGAGAAGGAATCTAGTTCTGCACGAACTTTTGCTAACTGATCAGACTTATTGCTTTTGGCTTCAGTGTTTAACTTTAGTTCCTGCTCTAAGGAGGATCTCTTTTGTCTTAGTTCGTCGCTTTTTTCTTGGTGGTTATTGAGAAGATTTTTTTGCCTATCAATGTTTTCATTTATGCTAACGATTGCCTCTGAGTTACTGTTGAGTTCAGTTTGCTCTTTACTAAGAGTTTCTTTTGTCTTTTCAATGTCAGTTGAGTTTTGGGAAATTAATTCATTGAGTTCTCCTTGGCGCTCTTCGTTGAAACCGATTCGNCTCTTAGAGGAATTGATTTTATTTTGTTTGCCAATTAGATTTTCACGCCCTTTAGCTATGTCAGAATCTAAAGAGGATAGGGCATTTCTTGCAGCTACAATATTGTCTTCTTTCTCTCTTATAGATTCCTGTTTATTTGAGGTTTCTTTGGACAGNGAATTGATAGAGGTTCTGAGTTCACCCTTTTCTGCATCAAGTTCCACGAATTTTCTATGACTATGATGAGTATCTAATGTNCTAACATCAACTAGGAGTTCTTGATATCGTCTAGCCTTGCTGGCTTGTCTGTTAAGTGAATTTATTTGTCTCTTAACCTCTTCAATGATGTCATTGACTCTAAGTAGGTTGGCCTCNGTGTAATCTAGCTTTCGAAGGGCTTCCTTTTTTTGAGATTTAAATTTTGTAATTCCTGCAGCNTCTTCAAATACAGTTCTTCTGTCTTCTGGCTTGGAGCTTAGTAATAAGTCGATTTTACCCTGTTCCATTATGGAGTAGGCTGTGCGACCAATTCCTGTATCCATAAGTAATTCATGGATGTCTTTAAGGCGACAGACCGTTCCATTCAATCTGTACTCAGATTTCCCATCTCTAAAGACACGCCGAGTTAGAGCAACTTCGTTATATTCTAACCCTAGTGCTTTCTCGCAATCTGTTAATGTAAGTGTAACCTCTGCCATTCCAACTGGCTTTCTCTTATCAGTTCCATTGAAAATAACATCTGCCATTTCCCCACCACGCAGAGCCTTAGCAGAAGTTTCTCCTAAGACCCAGCGGATTGCATCAACTACATTGGANTTACCACAGCCATTTGGTCCAACTACTCCAGTGACTCCAGGATGAAATTCAAATTCTGTCCGATTTGCAAAAGATTTAAATCCATGAAGTTTAAGGGATTTTAAACGCATTATTTTAGTTTGAAAAAATTAAATATTTAAGTTTTAAGGATTTTATGACAAAGCGATGGTAGATAACAATCCAAAAGCTAAAACCACAANATATAGACCTTTTTTTAATTANAACTCAACATATAGTGTCATNATTGTCTATTCGTTTTATCGTAATTTGTGTTTTTTCGGTTAACTGAGTGAGATAATTGATAAATCTTAGTTTTCTATAAATGATGCATTAATATGAATTACAACGGCTTGTGTAAATTGATGAAGATTGAAAAAATAAGTTATAAAATTTTCCGAAGCTTCGTTATTCTTANAATTCTATTATCCTTCGGCTGTGATAGGCCTGAACCTGCGTCAGAAGTAGATAATGCTTCTTTAGAGGAGAACTTGGAAGAGGTGGATCTAGAGCCAAAGCCTATGACTTTGCCAATTGTTCCTCCTGCTCCTATTATCGACAAATCTTCAAGAGTAACTATTCTTGGCTATCATCAAATATCAGACAAGGGTAGCGCCTCTGAAATGCGCATATCAGTTGGAAAATTTAGGTCCCAAATGCAGGCTCTGAGGGATGCGGGTATTAAAGTTATTTCATTTAAGGATTTTTTTAAGTGGAAGAGGAATGAAAAACCTATTCCTGAAACGTGTGTAATTATTACTGTAGATGATGGTTATGATGATTTGTATGACAATGCTTTACCGATCTTCAGAGAATTTAATTATCCATTTACATTTTATTTATATACAGACTTTTTAGGAGGCAGTGGTAGAACATTAAATAATTTAGAGGTTAAAGAATTATTAGCTTCTGGAGGAGAACTAGGAAGTCATAGTATTTCTCACGATTTTTTAGTAAGAGCTAAACGAAAATTTAAAGATGAGGTTGGATACAAGAATTGGTTGAGTAAGGAGATTAAAGGCTCTAAAGCCTCTCTTGAAGAAAAGTTTGAGACGACGGTCTCTTCATTTGCTTACCCATATGGTGAGTATAGTGATTTTTTGGCCTCGGAAGTAGAAGCTGCCGGCTATAATTCAGCGGTAACGGTTAATGGAGCAAAAGCTAATTTTGAGAGCTTAATATTTGAATTGCCGCGATATATAATTCACGGGAACAATGATATTAACTGGAAAGCGGGGACTAGCTTTGGTGGGTTAGGAGGAGCTGTTCAGATTGAGGATTCAACTAAACCCTCTAAGCTTCCAAAGGTTTGGCCCATGCCCAAATCCGAAATTTGTAATCGCCTACCAATCATTCGTGTCGACTTATCAGAATACCCAGGTGTCAAATTGGAAGAGATCGAAATGAAAGTGACAGGGTTTGGTAGTGTTCCTGCCGAGTTTGATGAACTAACAGGAATTCTTAAATGGAAAACTACTAGAAGGCTCAGAGTTGAGAAGCATTCTGTTTACATATCATTTGTAGATCCATCTAACGGTAGAAATAAGTCCTTTTCATGGCCTTTCGTTGTCAACCTTGAGGCCTTTTACTTGCCTGAATATTCAGAGAAAATTAAGATTGAGGAAGAGTCATCAGCTCAGTTTTTTCTGGATTAATAATAATACTTATTAGTTTNCTTTTTGATCCAAAATATGCATGATATAGGCTTATGAAGAGTTTAATAAAAAGATTAGAGGGATTAACTATTGTTAAATTTACTCTATTGATTGCCAGCATTATGTCTGTTGTAAGCTGTAAGAGTAATAAGGTTTCAATTCTAGGGCTTGAGGATAAAAATAGTAACGAGGTCCATCCTTTGAATATGGATTTTGCAGAGTCAATTGATCGATCAGAGAAGAAGGTTCTTGCTGACGTGAAAGATATTCCAACAATGGACTACAAAATTGTTAAAGGCGATAGTCTTTGGAAGATTGCTAGAGATTACAAAACAAGTATTGCTACTATTAGTAGCTTAAATGGTTTAACCGGTAGTTTTATTCGTGAAGGCCAAGTGATCCTCGTCCCCTCGGAAAATGCTCCTAAGCAGGATGTTTCTGTTGAAACTCCAGCAGAAGACGTGAAGGAGATACCGCAAACCGTTGAAGANAGGAAAGAAGAGTTACCNCTTCTTCCTCCTCCGATTAATGAGGATGACCTTTTACCTGTTCCAGAGGCACCATAAAAATTGATACTTATTNAATCTCTTTTTTCGTAATAGAGTTCTTTTATGAAAAAAACTACCGGTTTTTACCAAGGTAGAGTTGCTCCATTTATTTGGGGTTTCATCACTGCTTTAATTTTATTAATTGTAGCAGTTGTAGTCAGTTATTTTTATAAGTCAGGACCATTGGATCTCGTAACGGAAGATAAACTTAATCCGGTATCTCAGGATGTTAGTACAAAGCAAAAAGAAATAATTAAAAAGGTTATTGTAAGAGATCCATTACCGGAAAAACATGTAAACTATAAGCGAATTGATACTGCTCGTTTATGGAGTGGCGTGGAATCTAATACGCAGATAGAATTCAAGCAAGGTAAGGAGGCCTCTTTTGAGAGGANGCAACCTGGNAGTTATACATTTGATTTTAATGTNAAGCTTAATAGTCCTAAGCCNGTTAGTGATTTAAAGGGGCTATCAAATGTGAACCCTTTGATAGTTAATATTGTTCCAGATCTGAGTGACCTTTTAGTGGCGTCTAAAGTGTCAGGGTTTTATTACAAATTGTATGAAATTAAAGCAAAGCGTGTGCAGCAATACCTTACTCGTTTGAATGCAATTCCTGATAAGCACAACTATTATGATTGTGAGACGATCTTAGAAATGAAGCATCCCAAGTCTGGTCGAAAGGTGTTATTTGTTCAAAGTGATATGGATGTTGTTTCAGATGGGTCTGATGGAGACCGCATGCCTGAATATGATAAGTATATCGCAGAATCTACAAATTATCAGCCTTTTACTAGTTATGGTTGGAGGAAGAAAACCAGCACTCCGAATCCTCTGCTTAAGAGGTGGGAAAATAAACTTAGCGATGAGAAAAAGAACATTGCTAATACCACCAGATCATCGCAAAAAGCCGTAATTGAACAAAATATTTCTAAGTTAAAAAGAGAAATTGTTGATATGAAAGCCAGGAGTTTTCTCATTGCTAGAGCAGACCCCTTCATTGTTATTCCATCATGGATGAGGTCCTACAAAGAACAAAATGATTATGCCCCTTCGGTAGGGGATTATGTTGCTGTGATTCATAAGGGAGGTGTTTATCCAGCCATTATTGGAGATACTGGACCAACATGGAAAATAGGAGAGGCTTCTCTTAGGTTGGCTAAAACATTAAACCCAAAAGCAACTTCGTATAGTAGGCCAGTCAGTGATTTAAAAGTATCCTATTTAATTTTTCCTGGAACAGCCTCAAAACCAGATGCTCCAAATTTGAAGGAATGGGGGATGAAGATTAAAGGTTTTCTCAATGAAATTGGTGGCTTAGGCGAAGGTTATTCTTTGCACAATTGGGAGAGCTATTTTCAGTAATGAAAAGGTATACTAAATTGCATATAAATCATTTGTAATTATATGATTAGAAGAGTTAGTAGTAATAATTCAGCTAACTAAATTATGTCAGAGGAAGAGAAAACAAAGAAGCCTAAGTTTGTTATACCTGATTCAGGAAAAGAGAAAGCTTCCAATCGACTTCTTGTGCCACAGGAAAATTCTTCCTCAGTAGGTAAAGAATCCAAGCTTAAGCTCGTTGCAGAAGTTAATAAGGAATCATCAGATTCTGAAGGTGACTTACAAAACGTTATTTCGAGTAATGAGAATCCCGTAATTACTCAACAACCTGAGTCTAGTGTAATTGAATCTGATTTAGAGGAGCCAGTCAAAGTTGTGGCGATGACACCCCCTCCTATGGAGGAAGGGGTTGTAGGTGGATTGCCTAACCAGAACGAGGATAACTGGATGAAAGAGGCTTATCAACAAGTTGAGAATGCGGATAGGATTAATGAAGAGATAAAAAGTTCTCAGGATAATCAACTTGAGGTCAATACTGTCAATGAGGTTTCACAGGATCATAATGTAGAGCAAGAAGGCATAGAGACAGTGCAGCAGATGCCGCCACAGGTTGCATCTGAGCAATCTCAGGTTGAGGTCCCAACAATTCATCAAATCCCACAAGCTCCGCCAGTGGCTTCAGCAACTCAGTATAATCAGCCGTATACTCAACAAGCTTATCCTGCTGTGCCGCAACAGGGTTATTATCAACAAACTCCATATGGGAATTATCAGAACCAAATGATGCCTCCCCAAGAGCAGTTAATGCAAGTTCCTTCAAAATCAGGTCTACCAGGGTGGTTCTATTTTTTGTTGGGTGCATGCATTGCAGCAATTATTATGGTTTTACTATTTGCAAGGGGACCACAAAAAATTGCAGAATCGCTCAGACCAGATTTGGTCGAAAAAGGAAAAATTCTTGCATTGGAGTCACTTCCCGACTCGGTTAAAAAAAGTATTGTAATTGATGGCGTTCCTCAGGGGGAAGTTAAAAAATAATTTTAATAGTTTATAGACTATTGATCTTAATTACTTTTGAATTTTTTCCAAGGCCTCTAAAACCTTTGAGGTATGACTTTTGGGTGAGGCTTTACGGTCAACCCAGGCAATTTTCCCATTGTGAATAATGAAACTCTCACGGCCACATATTTTTGGGGTAAACTTTTTTACACCGTAAGCTTTAACGAGTTCTCCATCTCTGTCAGAAAGGAGCGAGAAAGGTAAATTATTCTTATCTTTGAATTTCTTTTGGTCTGCAATTTTATCCATGCTGACACCTATCACTTGAACCTTTTTTTCTTTTAACACTTTAAAACTGTCCCGCAAACTGCAGGCTTGAACAGTTCATCCGCCAGTATTGGCTTTAGGATAAAAGAAAAGTAATGTTGTGCCCTGTTTGAAGGTCTCCTCTAAATTGAGAGATTTTCCTGATTCATCTGACAATGTAGCGGTAGGTGCAATGTCTCCTGCTTTTGGATTTTCAGATGCTTTTATGCTTGGGCATAATAGGCTAAAAGGTGCGGCAAAAAAAGCAGCCTTAAGAATTTTTAGAAATTTTGTCATATTAATTATCTATTTCCTTGATGGAGATATTCTCTAATTATTTAGTATAATCTGCCCTCAATTGTTATTTCTATAAAGAACTTTGTTTGTATAATTTAATATACATCTATAGGGTTTTCAAAACAGATGAAATTGTCTCTAGTCTTATTCTTTCTTTTATTATCATGGTCATTAGGTCAGGTGAATGTTTCTCCTGTTGAGGGGATAAATAAAAAAAATCCCCACATACATGCTCTGGTTGGAGGTGTGATTGTTACCCCTGAAAAGGAATATGAGGGATCGATTGTTATTAGGAATGGCTTAATTGATTCAGTCGGTGAAGAAATCAAAATACCTGAAGATGCTCGAGTTTGGGATGTCACAGGAAAAAGAATTTATCCTGGATTTATTGAGAGTTGTATGGAAACGGCTCTGGCAGAAGGTTTCGAGCCCGCTCACTGGAATTCAAATGTTATGCCAGACAGAAAAGTCTCATCATATTTAAATTTGGATGATGAAAAGTATGAATCAATGAGAAGAATAGGTTTTTGTGTGATTCATGTTGTTGCTGATAAGGGTATATTCAGGGGTGAAAGTTCAACAATTCTTCTTAGAGAGGGTAAAGAAGGAGAACAGATTTTGAGTTCAGATACTGGCCAAGTTTTAGATTTTGATCATGGCCTAGGTGGATACCCATCCTCTCTGATGGGGTCATTGGCACTCGTAAGGCAGGTTTTATCTGATTCAAAGTGGTATCAAGTTCTCTCAAAAAAGAGTACGAGTTCTCCTTCATTAATTAAAAGGCCTTCTTATAATAGAGCACTAAAGAGTTTAGACCATGGAGGGCGGTTTTTTTTTATCACGAGAGATGAACTTGACTATGACCGAATTCATTCTTTAAAGAGTGAATTTGGATTAAATGCAAGTGTCGTTGGAAATGGTAGAGAATATCGAAGGCTGGACGTTTTAAAAAAAACAAGAGCACCTTTAATTGTACCTCTAAATTTCCCTGACTTACCCTCTGTTGACGACCCTGTGGGAGCGATGGATTATTCTCTGGAGGAGCTTCAGCATTGGGAATTTGCTCCATCAAGCCTGGCTTACCTCGCAAAAGAGGGTATAGAATTTTCTCTTACTTCAAATAAAACAGAAAATCCTGAGGCTGAATTCTGGGATAGAGTAAGGACTGCAGTAAAAAGAGGCTTAGATCCCAGAATTGCGTTGAAAGCTCTTACTACAATTCCTGCGAATTATCTTGGAATGGAGAGTCGTTTAGGTGAATTAAGAGAGGGGGTAATTGCTAATATCGTCGTCACTGAAGGTGACATTTTTAGACATAAAGATTCTAAAATAAAAGCTACTTGGGTCGAAGGAGTTCCGTATTTGAATGATAGTGATGAAACACCAGATGTCGAAGGGCAGTGGGAAATCACTTTTCCTGGCAATGACAAACCCTTCAGGTGGGAAATTCCCAAAGGTAAAAAAGTAAAAATAAAGAGTGGTGACGATGAGGATTTTCCTGCTCATTGGAAAAATGATAGGCTTTTACTTTTTCCTCCTTCAAAATTATTTGGAGATGGTCAAGGCGTTACAAGAATGTCAGCATCATTCAATCTGGAAGAGGGCTCAATGAATGGTATAGCGGTTACAGAAACAGGAAAAACTTTTTGGTGGAATGCAAAAAAAGTTTCTAAAATTAGTGATGATAAACCTAAGAATAAAGAGATAAAAGGGTTGTTGCCGGAACTTAAATTTTCGCATTATCCAGCTGGAGCTTATGGAGTTAAAAGAGTTAAAAGAGTTAAAAGAGTTTCAGATAAGGTGCTGTTTAAAAATGGAACGGTTTGGACCAGTGGGCCATTAGGAGTAATAAAAAAAGGATCTGTTTTAATCGAAGGAGGAAAGATTAAGGAAGTTTCTAATAGTTTGGTTGCACCAGAAGGGGTTCGAGTAATAGACCTTGAAGGTAAACATTTAACGCCGGGTCTCATCGACTGTCATTCTCATAGCGCTATTAGTAGAGGGGTTAATGAAGGTACTCATTCGGTTACTGTCGAAGTTAGAATATCAGATTCAATTGATCCGACAGATATTTCGCTTTACAGACAATTGGGTGGAGGGTTAACAACAGCAAACTTGCTTCATGGATCTGCCAACCCGATGGGAGGGCAGAATCAAGTTATTAAGTTGAGGTGGGGTTCAGGTCCAGAAGGACTTAAATTTAACGGGGCTAAGCCTGGAGTGAAGTTTGCACTTGGGGAGAATGTTAAGCAGTCGAATTGGGGTGACAATAAAACTACTAGATACCCCCAAACAAGGATGGGTGTTGAGCAGATAATGAAGGATTCATTTATTGCGGCCAGAGAATATGAATCGGAAAAACAAAATGCCGCTAAAAAGAATTTGCCACACAGAAAGGATTATAGAAAAGAGGCCCTATTAGAAATTTTAAATGGTGAAAGAATAGTTCACATTCATTCATATAGGCAGGATGAAATATTAATGTTTGTCAGATTAGCCCAAGAGTTCGGCTTCACAGTAGGTACTTTTCAGCATGTTCTTGAAGGCTACAAGGTAGCAGACGCCATAGCAGAAATAGGTGCAGGAGGTTCAACGTTTAGTGATTGGTGGGCTTATAAATTTGAGGTTTACGATGCGATTCCTTTTAACGGAGCCTTAATGCAGGAGATGGGAGTCATTACATCTTTTAATTCTGATAGTAGTGAGCTTGCATGCAGGATGAATGTTGAGGCAGCCAAAGCTGTTAAATATGGAGGTATGTCTGAACCAGAGGCGTTAAAGTTTGTGACAATTAATCCTGCTATACAACTTCGAATTGATGAGCGCGTTGGCTCCATTGAACAAGGCAAAGATGCTGATTTAGTGATATGGAATGGCCCCCCCTTATCCACTTATAGTAAAGCCGAGCAGACATGGATTGATGGAATTAAGTATTTCGATATTAATTCAGATGAGGAGTTGAGACAAAGTACTAAGACTGAAAGGAATAGGTTAATAAATATTGTGATGAATGAGAGCCTGAGTAATGGCTCAGGTGAAAAATCTAAAAGTCAAGAGGACCAAGAAAATGAGAAGATTACTTTTAAAAAGCAGTTACCAAGATGGATTCCTATCACTCAGAGCCAATGCTCTACAATTTTTAGAAAACTTTATCACAACGGCCAAAGTCTTCATACGTGTACGACTAATGGTTGCTGCAAATAATTAACAATGAGATCTACTATATACATTTTCTTATTATCAATATTTAGTTTCATATCTTTAGAAGCTAATGAGAATTTACCTTCGACTTTACCCAATAAGCCGATTCTGTTCAGGGGAGGAACTATTCATCCAGTGAGTTCAGAGGCGTTTAAAGGTGACCTTTTGATTGAAGGCAGTGTGATCAAGAGTCTTTTTAAGGCTCCAAAGTCTTTCCCCAAAGAGAAGGTGCCGTCTGTTCAGGTGGTTGAATGTAAAGGTTTGCATTTATACCCTGGCATGATTTCAGCTAATTCTGTACTTGGGCTTACCGAAATTAGAGCAGTTAGAGCTACTCGAGATATGATTGAGGCTGGAGATATTAATCCAAACGTTAGAGCTGAGGTGGCTGTGAATCCAGACAGTGAACTTTTTCCTGTCACTAGAAGTAATGGTGTATTGCATGCATTAAGTGTTCCGCAAGGCAATGGATTAATTTCAGGTAAATCCGCTTTAATGAGCCTTGATGGTTGGACCTGGGAGGAAATGGTTATTAAAAGCTCTGTAGGCATGCACATGAAATGGCCTCTAGTACCGAGTCCGGAAAGAGGTGCTAACAAAAAGCAAAAAGAGGAAATTCAAAAGAGGAAAAAGGCTGCAATATCTAAACTAAAAAAGATAAAAGAAAGTTTTCTTAGGGCGAGGGCTTACCATAAGGCGAAGCAAGACAAAGGTAGGTCTGATAAAATTGATTTAAGATGGGACTCGATGGGGCCTGTATTAAAAGGGGACGTGCCCATATATGTACATGTTAATAAACTTTCCGGTATTCGGAGTGCAGTAAATTTTGCAGTAGAACAAAACATTAGAATTGTAATTGTTGGTGGAGCTGATGCTTGGAGAACGATACCCCTATTAAAGAAGCACTCAGTGCCTGTGGTAATAAGTCCAGTTAATGCTCTTCCATCTAGAAGATGGGAAGAATACGACACTCCCATGGTTAACCCTTTAAAACTTTATCAGGGAGGTGTTCAGTTTTGTATTGCTGGCCCTGGAGGATCAATGGATGCTCCTCATGAGAGGAATCTTCCTTACGAGGCAGCTAGAGCTGCTGCTTATGGTTTACCAAAAGATGAGGCGCTAAGGTCTGTGACTTTATACCCAGCTAATATTCTTGGAGTTGGAGATCGTCTTGGTTCCTTGGAAATAGGAAAGGATGCGACATTGATAGTCTGCACAAATGATCCTCTAGAGGTTACGAGTAATGTTGAAATGGCTTATATCAAAGGTAAGCCTATAGGGCTTTCAAACAAGCAGACGCGACTTTACGAAAAATATAAAGTCAAGTATCGCCAACTCAGAGAAAAAAATAAGGGTTAATGAGCTATGGACACCCTCTGTCCGGTTTTGGCAGATAAGTTTCCGGCATCGAGTACTCGCATGCAATTGACCCCATCTTGAAAGTTTGGAGTAATTGAGTTGTTAGCAACTATTGAATTGATGAAGTCTGCAGCTGAATGTACAAAAGTGTGTTCGTACCCAATGATGTGCCCTGGTGGCCACCAGTTTTTTACGTAATCATGATTAGGTTCTGTTACGATGATTTTTCTAAAGCCTTGTTCTTGAGAAGGTTCATTACTAGAGAAATACTCAAGCTCATTCATTTTTTCGAGGTCAAATACTATACTTCCTTCAGAGCCATTGATTTCAAAATAATTTCTATTTTTTCTCCCGCTTGCATAGCGAGTGCACTCGAAAGAGCCTACCGCGCCATTATCAAACTCAACACTCATTATTGAAGCGTCATCAACATTGATTGGTTGTTTGGTATTATTTGAATTTCTTCGCTCTTTTACAAAATGAGCCTGGAGGCATGAAATAGATGAAATATTTCCGACTAGATGATGAGCCAGATCTATGCAATGAGACCCAAGGTCGATATGTGGACCTCCGCCAGAAAGCTCATGGTCAAGCTGCCATCCCATTTGGGTATCAGGATTTGCTAACCAGTCTTGTTGATAAGAACTACGTAAATGATAAATCCTCCCCAGTTTTCCCTCTGATATCATTTTTTTGGCTAGGACTATCGCGGGGCACCGCCTGTAGTTGTGGTTTAAATAGTGAATGATGTTGGCTGACTGTGCAGCCTCTAACATTGATTCAGCTTGTTGTAAATTAAGGGCGAATGGTTTTTCGCAAAAAATATGTTTGCCGCACTTAGCCGCTTTAATTGCCATCTCATGGTGTAGGTGAGTTGGTGTTGCTATATCTATAATATCAATATCCTCACGTTCAAAAACGGATTCCCAGTCAGTACTAATTTCTTCCCAAGACCAATTATCAGCAAATTTTCTTAATTCTTGCTTGTCTCTTCCGCAAGCAACCTTAAGAACAGGTTCTGCTTCTAAAGTAAAAAATTTTGGTGCCTGTTTCCAACCATTAGAATGCGCTCTTCCCATGAAACGATGGCCAATAATTGCGACGTTAAGTTTTTTATTCATTGATTTGGTTTATTTTTTTGAAAAAAAGACATCTTCCGGGATGGGTTGCATTTTTATTCCTGGTCCTTCATAACGTAACTCGAGTTTTTGATCTCCGCTATTTTCGAAAAAAGTGACTCTGATTGGGAACGTTCCTTTTGGTAATCTAATCCTACCTTCAAGGGCCATAAATGAATGTAATCCATCATTATTAATCAACAGTTTATCACCTATTATGAATTGGCTTCCATCATCAGATGATAAACTAAATGTGTAAAAACCTTCATTTTTAATTTTAAGATAGCCATCAAAGCCTAGTGCGTACTGATCGACGATTTCTAGGTTTTCGATTTTGGCGGAAGGTACTTTAACTGTACCGCTATCAATGGGAGTCAGCGAAGAGAATTCAGGGAGCTTGCTCCATTCTCCTTTAAAAAGTTTGTAGGTCAGCCCTTTGTCTAGTTCTTGTTGGGGAATAGGTTTAATTAATTCCAATTCACCAATTGTAATATCTATATTTAAGGTCTCTGTTTTGCGTAAGACTTCTAGAGTAATTTGTTGCTTAGGTCTAAATCCAATAATCTCAAATTGAAAATCAAAGGGATCAGAAATTTTGATCCCATTAATTGATTTAATTTCATCACCAGGAATAATTCCTGAAAATTGAGCAGGAGACTTGTCAGTAATTGACTTAACTTTTGCCGTTTTTGCATACATGTCTACTTCGATCCCAAGCCAGTATCCATATCTTAATTCTGGAGATAATAGCGTTGGTAGCACTTCACGGACTCTGTCCATTGCTATCGCAAAATTGATGTTTTCTGAACCCATTTGTTTTGAGGTTATGGTTCCAATTTGCTGGCCTAATGCATTTATTAATGGGCCTCCAGAGTTGCCTCCGCTAACAGCAGCACTTGTTTGAATCATCCAAGGAAGAAAAGCAGCGCCAGTTGAAGTTGAACGATTTAAGCCGCTGATAATTCCTTTTGATATTGAATGATTTAGTCCTCCAGGATTACCTATAGTGATTACTGGTTCTCCTAAAAGTAGATCGTTACTCCTGCCTATAGGAATTTTTGGAAGTTTTTTTTCTGAGTCTATCTTTATTATAGCAAGATCTTCGGATTTCATCGTGGCGATGACTTCGAAGTTTTTTGGTGAATCACCGTAAAGTGTTGCATTTCCTTGAATTATCTCACTGACAACATGCTCATTTGTTAGAAGATAACCAGCTTCATGAATGACGGAAGCACTGCCGGCTTGTATGTTGTAGATGCCCTTTGTTCCTGACTCCTTAAATGTTTGAATGGCTGCTACTGATGGCAGGGATTTGTTTATGATTTGAACAGTTTTTGTTCGCCTTTCAATTGGTATTGAGGTGTCTTCGGCATGAGAGTGTGGGCCAGAGAAAAGAATCAATATCGAAACAAAAATCGTAAGGTTGAGGTTAAGAGTGTATGAAATAATTTGCATCTAATTCTCTATTAGTACTCACAAATCGAAGGCGATAATTAATTGTTTGTTCTACCAAATTCAATAATTGCTCGGCGTTCAGCTTCAGCATCATAATCAGGGTTTTTTTTCATTGGGACCGCAGCTGCTGTCTTTTTTCTCCATATATCCAGATGTGTTTTTAGTGACTTGGCAATCTCTGGTCTACGTTTTGATAAATTGTTCTTTTCTCCTATGTCTTCGTTAAGATCAAAGAGCTCGACGTTATTATTTTCAAAATATTCTATCAGCTTCCATCTTCCTTTTCTTATTACACTACAAGGTCGAGCTCTAAATAGTGGGTCTGGCTGTTCGTCTGCCCTTTGATAACTTTGAAGGTATGCTGGGAAATGCCAGTATAGCGCTCTATCCTTTATTTTATTACCTTTCAGTAAGGGGACGATACTTACTCCGTCGCCTTTATGATTCTCATAATTTTGGCCTATTATCATTTCACATATAGTAGGATAAATATCAACACCAGTGATGGGGGTTGAACAATGAGTGTCAGAGGCTACGACATTTGGCCAATTCACAAAGAATGGAACCCTGATACCACCTTCATAATATGTTCCCTTGTACCCTTTTAGTGGATGCATGGATGTAGCTGGCCCATAACCTCCATTATCAGAGTAGAAAATAATAATTGTATTTTCTTTAATTTTTAATTCATTCAGTGTGCTTATAATTTTACCAACTCCATCGTCAACAGCCTTGATCATGCCAGCCATAATTATATGATTATGTAAACTGCCCGCCGCTTTATTTTTAAATTTATTTATGTCTTTCGTTTTGGCTTGTAAGGGAGTGTGGACAGCGAAATGACTGAGATAAGTTAGCCAAGGTTTATTGGAATTTTTTCTGATGAATTTAATGGTTTCATTTGTTAGCGAATCAGTTAGATATTCATTTTCACCCACCTGTTCAAGTCCAGGAACCTTTCCATGTGGAGGGAAGTATCCTTTCGGTGGGCTTCCAGATTGAGAGCCTGATATATTTATGTCAAAACCATGATCTTTTGGGTCTTTACCAAGGTGCCATTTTCCAATAGAGGCTGTCTTGTAGCCAGATTCCTGGGCAAATTTTGACCAAGTCTTGACGCCTGGACTCAAGGAAGATTTTCCAGAAATATGTTCAAGTTTTCTGAATTTTGTTTTCCCTCTAGGTTTAGTTCCTACATTATATATTTGGTGCCTAGGAGAATAGGTTCCGGTGATCATTGAGGCTCGAGAGGGAGCACAATTTGCTGCTGCAGCATAGGCATTACTAAAGGCCATTCCGCCTTTTGCCAGTTTATCTATGTTTGGAGTTTCATAGAAATCTGAGCCTGAGTAACTTGTGTCTCGCCAACCGAAATCATCCAAATAAATAAAGAGTATATTTGGTTTGATTGCTTCGGAGGCGCTTATCAATAGGAGTAAGATAAGTGGCGCCCAACGCATATTTCAGTCTTTTATTATAGTTCCTTAATTTTTATATTTCTCCATTGAACTGTGAAAGGTCCATCATTACCGCCAATTCCATGAACCTGTAATCCAATGAGTCCTTTAGGGTGAGTCTTATAGATTTCTTCATCAGTTAGATCTTCAATCATTTGGCCGTTTATCCATGTTTTTATATTATTCCCTTTGGCTAGTATTCTATATTGGTTCCACTTCCCATCTTTGAAGTGTTTGTGAGGCTTTAATCTTTCCTTAGGTGTCAACCAGCCTCGACCTGTTGCTTCTCCATACACGTAACCCGCTTCAGCTCCCTTATTTCCACTAGCTTCAATTTCAACCTGAGGGCCGTTAACTCTTCCTCCGTATTTTCCAGACGGATTTTTTAACTTTGAGCGAATTTGTACTCCGGAATTCAGTCTGTTGTGACATTTAACCTCAAAGACTAAATCGAAGTCTCCATATTCTTTTTCTGTGCATAAGAAAGTGTTTCCACTTCCTTTGGCAGTAGTGCCGAGAATCGTGCCATCTTTTATTTCATAAGTTGCATAACCGCTCTTAATTGACCAACCGTCTAGGGTCAGCTTATTTCCTCCAAAAAGAATTATATGTTCATTTTTTTCGTCTTTTTTAAGATTGCTTTTGATCCAATTTGCGAGCGTTGAGCTGCCTTGACCGTAGCCACCAGGTAATGGACGAAGATCTCTTGTTTGGATTGCTGGAGGTTCACCCCAGTGCGCAGGGAATTCTTTACCGTTAGGGCCTTTAGCTGCCCATGAGTATGAAATTAGAAGAATTAGGCCGAACAATGGTAGAATTTGTTTTGTCATTAGAATTTTATTATCGGTTATATTTTTAACAGGATAAACTATAACTATGCTTGCGGTCTATTCATAAAAGGCGTTTAAATGATTAAATTATTAAATAAATATGCCCAAACGGTCATCTGAAGAAGATATTAAGGAGGAAGGAAATCTGAATTTTAATTTTGGTTCAGAAAAAAAAGATATTGATGAAAAGGAAGAGAGTGTCATCAATAGCGCTAATGATGAAGGTCTTGATAGTGTTAAGATTTATAGAGGAAGTGATAGAACATTCGGTCAATTGATTGAGGAAGAGGAAGAGGAAGAGGAAGAGGAAGAGGAAGAGGAAGAGGAAGAGGAAGAGGAAGAGGAAGAGGAAGAG
>PAHQ01000107.1 GCA_002705125.1 Verrucomicrobiales bacterium
AAGCCGAAAGATACCTACCCACCTTCGTCGACGAGATCGAGACCATGCTCAAGAAGCACAAGGTAGAGAGCGAATATATCATCACTCGTATAGCCGGATGCCCAAATGGTTGTGGTCGGGCAATGCTATCTGAGCTTGGACTCGTAGGTAAAGCCCCTGGACGCTACAATATGTATCTTGGAGGTAATCGCGCGGGAACTCGCGTCCCCAAACAATATCTAGAAAATGCCACAACCGAAGAAATTTTAAAAGAGACCGATAGCCTGATCGAACGCTGGTCGAAGGAAAGAACCGACAATGAGGAATTCGGNGATTTCGTTATCCGTGCNGGCGTCGTAAAAGANATCNAGAGCAGTGCCACTGATTTCTGGGACTAGTNCANTAAGGCCCTCATTCGCGNTCCCAAAACTCAGTAACTTGAATAAGAAACGTTATGCTGAAAAGAAACCAGAACCCTACTAGGCATACCTAGGTGATCACGACCAATGGACTTTACTCTACGCCAGCTTGAGGTTTTTCTAGCNATTGCCAAGGCGGGCAATTTGACTCGAGCTGCTCAGCATTTACAGATGTCGCAAAGTGCGGCTAGTGGCGCCTTAAANGACTTAGAAANTCAGTTCGGCATTCTTCTCTTTGATCGTACTGGCAAACGGCTTCACCTGAACGAAAAAGGCAATCAGTTAAGGGNNAGAGCGGAAAGCCTGATGGCACAAGCATACGAATTAGAACAAAGCCTTCTTCATTCGGAGGCTGTCACCCAGCTAAGCATCGGCGCCACCCTGACTGTAGCAAATCATCTTGCAGTAGAGCTGATATCCAAATACCTGAAGAAATACGAAGGAGCACCGATCTCACTCGAAATTTACAACACAGANCAGGTCGTCGAAAAAGTACTGAACTATGAGTTAGATATGGGTATGATCGAAGGAGAGGCCNACCACCCGCAGCTCAATATCATTCCCTGGCGTGATGACGAACTGAATCTATTTTGCAGCCCAAAACACCCACTTGCNTCAAAGAAAACGATCGTCGACAAGGACCTTCTCAAGGCCGATTGGATTTTGAGAGAGCAAGGATCTGGAACCCGCCAAACTTTTGATCGTGCAATGTATGGCCTTCTCCCAAAAATGAATATCCCTCTGGAACTTCGAGGGACCGAGGCAATTAAGCAGGCAGTAAAGCAAAATATCGGTATAGGTTGCTTATCACGATTGTCCTTGAAGGAAGATTTCGGACGAGGCGAACTCGCAAAGCTTCATGCCCCTAACAGAGATCTAAGCCGAAAGCTCTATCTTATCATGCATCAGCGGAAGCACATCAACGACAGTCTGAAGAACTGGTTGAATCTTTGTGAATACGCCGGCTAGTCACAAGAAAATTGGTAAAAGCTCCATCTAGCTTGCAACCTCTCTTAAAAGCGGGATCGTGGCAAAGTGGAAGCAACGTGCAAACGTGATGCCATTTTATAATCCCTAGATCTAGGATCCTCTGCCACCATATTCGATGGACTTCTCGTCATCGACAAATCTTCCACCTAGCCAAAGGAAGAGGTTTCCACCAATAGAGGCGCCCGATTNCTCATCTTACAGCAGCCTCCTTATCNCTGTGCTATGTATTTGTATTATTTGATTCTGGACCCATCTCGTCGGCGCTGTTCACAGCAGCTGGTTAGAATGGCCAAACTGGATTCAATATCCTAATATCGTTCCCGCAAAAGACACTCTAGAATTGGCCTCCTGCTCTGTTCAGCCTAGTTTTCCGTTTCACANGAATATCTCCAAGCTCATCTCTTCGAATGAACNTATGTTTCTGAGCAATATACCCTATTANATATAGGTAAAGTNTAGATTGAATACGATTTATTTCAGAGCTTTCAACTATTATTAATTATCCAAGTGCATTCGCATTGGAATCATTTTNGAAAAATTGAATCCTTGGTCCTTNAAAAANCTTTGAGATTCTTCGCTAATTTTATCGGTCAGTAAGGTGATCCTCTTAAAATCTTTATTCTCAGCGAAATCTTTAACTGCATTTAAAAGTAGTTTTCCATATCCCATCCCCCTATTCATTGGGTGAATAATGAAATCTTCAAGAATAAGCGCTAATCCGCCTTCAGCTGTACTGATGGTGAAAAGCATATTNACCATTCCAATAATTTTCGTTGAATTTTTAATGACAAGTATCCTTCCCCTATTTGGGTGCTCAATGATAAGCTTAAGTCCATCTTCTTGCTTACTATAGTTTGGTTCAAAATCACCCTCCATATCAAATAAATCCATCAACAACTCAACGAGCTGNGGTAGATCATCAGCCGTTGCCGGTACGATATTTAACGATTTCTTTGAACTNTCTAATTCTTGGTTCATTCAGTGATTTATTGATGAATTATAGGATCAAAATCTTAAATGTCATCAAGTCGTTTGTGGAATTAATGTAATTAATTTTACTTAATAATTAAGACANAAAGATATTGAACAAATACAAATTGAGACGATTTTAAAGAATCGTATTCTCAAATATTAATTTTTTTTAAACCGCTATGAAAATTTTGTTNAGCTCAATAGTATTTGGTGCATTNCTCATATTGCTTGGAAAGACCAGTTCTAATGTAAAGAGTCTTCTAATCGAAGTGTCTTNCTTAACTGAGGAGAATACTCAGTTATCTTTGAAGCTAGATGAAATGATTGAAAGTAACTCTCTAGCTCTCCGTAAAATAGATGATTATAAATCTGCAATGAAGATTGGGAAGATTTCGAATATTGCGTTATCTAAAAATTTAGCACACCAAGAAAAGTTTGTTGCTGATTTGAATGTTCGTTATGGTGGATTGTTAAACGTAAACAAAGATCTTCAATTAGATTTGAGAAAATTAAATGCAATCATATTATCAGAATATGAAAAACTAAATGATCTTAAGGCTAGATATCTTAGTTCGAGGCAATCGAATAGACTGATGGCAGNAGAAAACANCNGATTACTTAGTTTGAATAAAATAAGCAATCAAAANGTTAGTCAACTTAAACGCTATATTTCAGAACTAGAAGATGAAAATGAAATTTTTATTAGGAGCTTGAATGCGATAAAGCAGAGCTCAGAAATAAGGAACAAAAGTACGCCAATAGGAGGCTATTTAAATAATTCCTCAATTAATGAAGTTGAGGGATTTCAATTGAATTTAAATGCTGTTGGCTATCATTTCTAAATCTATAGAGGTTTGGTTTCATTGATTTAAAAAAAGAAAAAGCACTTCAGTTTGACTAAAGTGCTTTTTATTGGTTTCCCCGCTTGTGCCGTCAGCAGCTGGTGAGGGCTCACGTTTCCCGGTTCATTCCAGGTGGGTGGCCGCCTTGCTGAAATCTGCCTTCCAGTGAAGGCCTGACATCAAACAACCGGCTAAGCCTCCCTTATNTATACTAACGGGCCGGGCCCATGTTTGCAGTGCGAACACAGTAGGGATTGGGTAATTTTTATATTATCTAAAGTTAACGTCGAGATTTTTTTTCAGTTCTTTTAAAACTTNATTATGAGCTTTATCAACTTCTTCTGATTTNAGTGTGCGTTCATCACTTCGATAGGTCAATGAATACGCCAATGATTTTTTTTCACTATTCAATTTTTCGCCGCTTTCGTCATGGAAATAATCAAACAATTCAAAAGACTTCAAAATATCCGAATTAATGTTATTAAGAGTAGAAATAATTTTNTTGTTGGTAATCTCAAGTGGGAGTTCCATTGAAATATCTCTTCGGATTGCGGGAAATTTTGGAAGTTCAGTAAATTTGTCCATTGTGGAAATTTTTTCCATGATTATTGCGAGATCGAGCTCTGCGGTATATACAGGAAAATTTGCATCCATTTTTCTGGACCTAGCTGGAGAAAGTTGAGCTGCTTTACCAATTATTGTATCTTTTAAAATAATTTCACAACTAATTACAGTGTTCTCAGCTTTAGATTCGGATGGAGATAATAAGATACTCTCTCCAATTAACCTTTCTAATACCCCTGATA
This sequence comes from Verrucomicrobiales bacterium, assembly GCA_002705125.1. GTDB lineage: Bacteria > Verrucomicrobiota > Verrucomicrobiia > Verrucomicrobiales > DEV007 > EC70. The sequence continues at coordinate 4,009 of PAHQ01000107.1, forward strand.
AATCAAAGAAATCNGCTGCTTGAGGTTTTTTGTTCAACCATGAGCGGTTTTGAGGGCCAGATATCAGCAGGCCAATATTTTGCCTTTCTTCAATCTCTTTACCCCTGGTGAAAACTGTTCCAGTTTCATATAATCTAAGAGTTTCAGTCCCTTGATGGATATTACGTTCAGCTATTCTAAGCAATGAGGCGATTAATCCGGGGCGTAAGTGTGTGAGGTCATCACTTAGTGGATTTTTAAGTCCTATTGCTTTATTGTTTGAGCTGCAAATACAATCACTAATCTGAGATTCAGAAATCAGCTTTAATGAGCGTGTTTCATGGAAGCCAATTGATGATAATTTATTAGACAAATGGCCCACAAANTCATGTAATTTGTCTGCATCCGAGGGCTTTGAAAACCATCCTCTTTGAATAGACGGAATTTTTTCGATGCCTAAGATTCTTGCTACTTCCTCATATAGATCTTCTGGTCGAGTTAAATCATTTCTATATGAAGGAATGCTCCAGTGAGTTACGCCATCCTCATGTGATAGAGCTATGATTCCTAAATTACTAAGAATCTCCGTCATTTTGTCCTTCTCTAAATTAAAGCCTAATATTTTTTTACATTTGTCTAAATGCATTGGAATACTCCGAGGCGGAAAATCATGAGTTCCGCATATTATNACTTCGTCAAATATTTTGCCGCCAGCCAAATCTTTGATTAGTCGTGCTGCCATTGCAGAGGCCTTGACAACTTGAGCTGGGTCGACACCTCTTTCAAAACGGTAGCTAGAATCACTTGATAGCCCCAACCTTTTACTGCTTTTTCTAATTGCAGATTGATTGAAATNAGCTGATTCGATGAACACTTCTTGAGTTTTATCGGTAACTCCCGAATTTGCTCCACCCATTATGCCAGCTAGAGCTAAGGCTTTATTTTCGTCGGATATAACTAAATCTTCAGGTTGAAGCTTATATTCGTTGCCGTCCAGAGCCTTAAATGTTTCCTCTTTGTTCGCTTTACGAACTTTAATGTCTCCAGTTATTTTTTCTGAATCAAAAGCATGCAAAGGCTGCCCCATTTCCATCATTACATAGTTTGTAATGTCTACTACATTATTGATTGGGCGTAAACCAATAGACTCTAGTTTTGATTGTAACCACTGAGGACTCGGCTCGATCTTTACATTTTCGATTCTTCTTAAAGTATAAAGCGAACATAATTGATTATCCTCTATCTTGATATTTTCCTCATTTGTTTTAATGAGTGGATTTGAAGTGGTTTCCTGATTGTTATCATTTTTGAGGCTTTTTTTACATACTGCTGCTAGTTCTCTTGCGACGCCAATATGGCTCAAGCAGTCAGGTCTATTTGGTGTGATTTCGAGATCGAATACGGTTTGATAAATCTTATTGAGGGGTGTGCCAATTTCATATTCAGAGGGAAGGATCCATAAACCATCACCGTCTAGCCCNCCTAGTTCAGCTTGACTGCAAAGCATTCCCCTAGACTCAACACCTCTTAATTTCGCTTCTTTGATCACGAAGTTATCCATTACAGAAGCCCCTGGAAGNGCCAGTGGTACTTTATCACCTATTGAAAAATTCGTAGCTCCACAGACAATTTGTCTAAGAGTTTTTCCGCCATCGTCTACTTGGCANACTTGTAACTTATNAGCATCAGGGTGTTTTTCAATTTCAGTGATTTTCGCAACNATAACNTNNTCTGGATATTTTATAATNCCTTCAACTTCGATCCCAGAAAATGTAAGAAGGTTACTAATTTCGTCGTCATTATAATCTGACAAGTCAATGTGGTCTCCGAGCCAATCAATTGAAACTTTCATGAAAATTGTTTTAGGAACCTTGTGTCGTTTTCAATTAATAGCCTGATATCAGATATGCCCCACTTAATCATTGCTAGCCGCTCCAAGCCAAGACCAAAAGCGAAGCCAGAAACTTTGTCGGGAGAGTAATAGTCATCTCCTCTAGCTTTNCAGATTTCATTAAATACATCTGGATCAACCATTCCGCATCCTGCTATCTCAATCCATTTTGATTTTTTCCCCTCAGCCTCAAGTAAGATATCAATCTCAAAGCTTGGTTCAGTAAAAGGAAAAAAATGAGGTCTAAACCTTATAGGTGTATTCGTGCCAAAAATAGATTGCAATAAATACTCAAGAGTTCCTTTAAGATCAGCCAATGAAACATCCCTATCCACATATAATCCTTCAAGTTGGTTGAATTGACTCAAATGAGTAGCATCAATTTCATCTCTTCTGTATGCAGCTCCTGGGGCAATGATTCGAACGGGTGGATTACATTTTTCCATCGTTCTTATTTGCACTGTAGAGGTATGAGTTCTTAAAAGTCTACCATCTTCGAAGTAGAAAGTGTCCGTTTCATTTCTAGCGGGATGATCTTTTGGTGTGTTGAGGGCATCAAAACAATGCCACTCAGTTTCTATTTCTGGCCCGGAGGCCAAAGAGAATCCCATTCTCCTTAATGCTTTTATTGATTCATCAAGCATTTGAGAGACTGGGTGGCGACCATTTGAAAGTATTGGATNGCTTGGTAAAGTGATATCAAGCGATTGGTCTTGTTTATTATCTTCTATTATTTGAAGGGCGTTAATTTTTTCATCAAGGCTTTTCGTGATAGAAGTTCGCGTTTCATTCAAGTTCTTTCCCGCTATAGGTCTTTCCTCTTTGGAAAGTTCCTTCATTTTAGAAGCTGCGAGCGTTAAACGTCCTTTCTTTCCAAGATAAGAAACTCTTAGATTATTTAATTCATCAAGGCTGTNAGCTTTCGAAATCTCGGAAGTTGCCTCTTTTGAAATGGTTTGCAGTTGCTCAAGCATGTCATTAGTTGACTGCCTTCTTAGTTGAGTACAGCTATAATTAAATGATTGATCTATTTAAGATCCGTATTTATGAGACTGCTCGCTTTTTTTCAATCGCTTCTTTAGCCTGATTTACTAAGCTGTCAAAAGCGGCNTCATCATGAATGGCTACATCTGACATAATCTTTCTGTCCAGATCGACATCTATAGACTTTAGGCCTTCCATGAAGCGGCTGTAGGTTATTCCTCTTGCTCTGCAGGCGGCGTTAATTCGTTGAATCCACAAAGCTCTAAAGGTACGCTTGTGATTTTTTCGGTCTCTGTATGAATAAGTCATCGCTTTACGGACTGCGTCCTTAGCGAATCGNTACTTTGTAGAGCGGAAACCTCTAAAGCCTTTAGCTTTAGCAAGCATCCTTTTTCTTCTTTTTCGGCTGGCTGGTGAATTAGTGGATCTAGGCATTTTTCGTCAGGTTGTTTGGTTTTAATTCGTAGCCTCTGTTCTCACCTGCGAGTTTATATCCCACTTACCGGGGATCAGAACGGTTGGCTAGTGCTAATTATCTGTATAATAGCGGTTTAAGNGTACTAAGCTGTGTTAATGGCTAAATGGTAGGTTTTCTCTGAAGCGCGGTAGATCCGCTCCGGAAATGAGGGTTGCTTTTCCTAGGTTACGCTTCCTTTTTCTACTTTTATTTAAAAGTAAGTGACGTTTTCCTTGTTTTTGACGCAACATNTTTCCAGTACCAGTCACTCGGACTCGTTTGGATATTGCTTTGTGTGTTTTGCTTTTGCCCGCTGTTCTAGCCATGGGGGGTTGAAAATAGCGGAAAGATGAGATCTCGCAACCGCTTTTTTTATCCTTCCTTTCAAATCGTACTCGTATATATTAATCATTTATTTATAATTAACCTTAGTTTAATAATTATTGAGGTACTAATGCCACCTTTTTAGCATGTCGATTCTATTAGATAATAAATCTCAAAGCTTTTCTGCGCAGCTATTAGATGATGNTTGCTTTCGATCTGTGCTCGGNCGTTTAGATNTAGGAGTTTTGNTGCTACAATTAAATCCTCAATCGGGTTCTGGACCATTAATTAGCTNTGCAAATAANGCGTTGTTGGATTGGACAGGATTCGAATCAAANAANATTTTAGGATTACCGCTATCAAATATATTTGGTTCTAAAAAACTTAGAGTGTTNGTAGAAAGNTTATACGCCATCGTTCAAAGTGGAGGGGTTTATGAGTTTACTAATAACCTTAAATGTTTGAATGGTTCTGAATTGGAATGCAGTTGGCAGGTGAGTTGTATTTATGATGNAGATGGGGCCGCGACAAATTTTTTACTAACGGTTTATCGTAATGTGAATAAATCATCGGGGGTTTCCACGGTTAATGAGACAGTTGAGAGAAAATATTCCNATAATATAGAATTTACCTCTCATTCCAAAAAAATGGAAATTCTTGCGANGCAAGCTGGTGGNATCGCTCATGACTTTAAAAATATGTTAACAACAGTAGTNGCTAATCTTTCATTAATTAGTGATTCAATTNATGACCCAGAGATTCTTNCGAAGTTAAATGATGCAATGAAGGCNTCGAAAGAAGCTGCTGATTTAGCTGCTCATATGTTAACGTATTCACGAGGCAGTGATGAATGTAAAAAAGAAGAANTTGATATTTCTCAATTATTAAAAGATGCAGCCAGGCTNTGCACTGCTGGATCTAAAACACGGTGCGATGTTGATATTCAGNCAGGGGTTTGGCTGTCGTGCGTTAATAGCATTCAAATTCTTCAGGTGATTAATAATCTTATAATTAATGCTCGGCATGCGATGGATGATGAGGGNGTTATCAAAGCTAATCTTGATAATGCTGAGCTTCAAAATGGTGATATACAAGGGTTGAGTGCTGGGAAGTATTTAAAGCTAGTGTTTATTGATCATGGGCGGGGTATTTCTAAAAATAATATAAGTGAAATTTTTAAAAGATTTTATACAACCAAAAAGACTGGTANTGGATTAGGATTAGCTACATGCCTTTCTATTGTTCGNGATCATGGTGGAACTATTAAGGTGAACTCAATAGAAGGAAAAGGTTCTGTCTTTACTGTTTATTTGCCGGCTGTAGAAGGTAGTTCTGTAAGATCAAAAGAAGTAAATGAAGAGGTCATTAGGCAAGGTAAAGGTCGAGTGCTNGTGGTTGATGATGATGAGCGAATCCTAAAGGTCTCAACTTCGATGCTTCAAAATTTAGGTTACGAAGTAGAGGTTGCATCCTCTGGTCAAGAGGGGGTAGAAAAGTTTAGAAGATCATATAGTGGAGGGAATGCATTCGAGGTTATTTTAATGGATATGACTATGCCTGGTGGTTTGGATGGTGTAGAGGCTTCGCAGGAAATACTAAATATTGATATGAAAGCGAAGATAATTTCAAGTAGTGGTTACAATACCGATGATTCATTGGAGCTTATTGATGCAAGAGATCTCTTTTCTGGAATTCTTTCGAAACCATATGATTTAGAGAAAATGTCATCAATGGTCAAAGCTGTAATAGACTCCGAATAATACTGATTAATCTATTANGGTTTTTTTGTTGTNTTTTTCTTCCTATTTTTGTTAGGAGATGTCAATTCTTCCAAGGCTTTAATGCTGTTTTGAATTGTGTTTGGAATTATCCCTATGGCTTCTGGAATAATTTCAGTAGCATTGGAATCTTTTAGTACTCTTTCTCCATTCGCAATAATTTCACGCGGNAACNTAAAATTAACTGGCTCCCATTTTGGTTTGGATAGACTTCCTGTTCCTTTGTATCTTAAGAGTCTGGATAATGGCCATCCTACTANGCTTAGGTGTCCGCGAGCATTCATNTCAGCTTCAAGATTTAATTTTTTATCCACTAAATTAATACTGCCATTAGATCTTAATAGGAAGGCAGGCGTTAAGGCTTGAAAATCGATTATATTCATNATTCCATCTTCAGTTTTAAAAGTCGNTTTAGCTGATTGGGCGACACTGTAACCAGCTTTAGGCTCATGCAGCACTGAACTAATGATAGGCGAAATGGGACCAAGTACGGGTATCGAAATAATGTTGCCTTGAGTTAATGAAACAGTCCCCTCGCCATTCCATTTTTCAGGATTTTGGATGGGAATTTTAAAACCTAGATCACAATCTATAATTCCATTTGTTTTACTATCTAGATTAAAAGTGTCTATTAATTTTCCAAAATGTATTTTCTCGCCCTGGATTCTCCCATTATAATATTTTGGCTTACCTTCGATAGTAGTTGCTCCGATGTGTTTAATATTCCCGTTCGCGAATTCAGCATTAATAGATAATTTAAGATTTTTTCCATTGATATTAATGCTTCCTTTAGGCTCTTTGAGAGTGACTATCGTTTTTAGAATTTCTGCTTTTACTTCGCTATCAGATATAAACGTGAAATTCAGATCAGTTTTTTGGTTGTTCTTAGTATCTATTAATCCATTTAAAGAGATGTATGGAGGATCTTTAAATGGGTATTCTTGTAATCTCTTTTCGGTTTCTTTTGAGAAATAACTAGCAATTTTTTCTGGGAATACTGTTCCATTTATTTGATTCAGTTTAACTAANCCATCTTTTAATTGAATGATNGCTTCCTCGCCGTTTAAATTTCCTTCCTTTCGATCTATCCTAAAATTAGATATCGTAAGATTTTCATTAAGAAGTTTTATTCTTCCTGTTACTGCGGTTATTGNGGTCCCATTATATCTGCATGAGCCAACAGTAAAAGTGCCATCTGATTGTAGTTCTTCTGATTTGCCTATTTTGCCGCTACCTTTGATTTTGATATCAACTGCTGGATTTTTTGGAAGGTCTAATTGGGTTAAAAATTCAGGAACTTTATCCATGAAAGGAGTAAAGACTTTAGGATCCATTTTAATCTCGCTGTCAAATCTGAACTCATTTGATTTATCCTTTAGATAATTCCCCGAAATTGTTCCGCTTTCGTGTTCTAACAGAAGGTTTCGAAGGTAAAAATTAGAATNACTAAATGAAAAACTNGTGATGCCTTTTTCGAATAAAATATCTCTAAAAATTAAACGGTCACATTTAACAGAACCAGAAACCTTGATGGAGTTATTTTCCTTTTTAGTATCATTATTAATTTTAATAACGCCTGATGCGCTAATTTGAGGGGGGTCTATCAATAGTAAGTCTTCGAGGTTTTTGTTATTGATAAATGATTTAATCAACTCCGCAAAATCAATTGAGGATTCAAACTGGTAAGGCAATGATGAATTTTTATTGTTCCATTGAGCAGTTCCTTTCAACTCACCAAATTGATCTTCGATTTGTATTCTCTTAAAAGAAAAATCACCACGTTCGTATTCTGCTTCTAATCCAATAGAATTTATTTGATAATTAGATCCGAATCGACTTATGTTTTTTGCTTCAAGTGAAACTGTAGCCGATGTTTTTTCTATCTCGTTAAGGTCAGAAATAAATTTTATCTTTATTTCTGGTGGATCTTTATAATTAAAGTTTATTTTTTCGACTTCTGTAACGATTGAGTTGAGAAAATTTCTTCTTTTTTTTAATTTTATTTCAGAGTTTTTACTACTTAGGCTATTTTTTAGAATAGAAGAATTGGCATCATTTTTTTGCGTTAATGAACCCACCAGATTAATTTTAATACCATTTAAAAGGCAGTCTGCATTTTCGATTTCTATTGTGCTTTCTGGTACCCGCACCCTAGCCTTGAGGTCAGTAATCTTGATTTCCTTACTTTCATTATTTTCAGGATCTATGGGCAAATAAATGTCCGTGTCTCTAAATTCCACCGAATTGAGAAATTGTTTTTTTCTCATTAATTTTAATAAATCAATATCTAGAGTAATGTTATTAATGGATGCTACCAAGGTGGTCTTCGTTTGATCTGAAAAAATCCTTACATTCCTAGCTACAAGGCCATCTAATGGATCAATTGTTAGCTTTCCTACCTCTGCTTCTATTCCTCTGCGGTCAAATTCCTGCATAATGAGCCTACGCCATTTTTTAGTAAAACCCTCATTGTAAGCATAAAAGCCAATCCAAATGACAAAGGCTAAGCCAAAAAAAACAAGTATCTTTGCAATTGATCTCATTATTTTTAGCATTCTTAAATCTCAATTAATTTTGTACCATGGTCAAATGACTAAAATTTTTTTGTATTTGTTATGGAACTTTGCTTGAATGTCCTAAGGGTGTCTTAAATGGTTACTATTTTTCATAAATGCTAAGTTTATTGTCTCTTGGAAGTGGAAGTTCTGGAAATAGCGCTGTTGTCTATTCTGAAAACTCCTATATTCTTGTCGATGCAGGTTTGAGCGCCATGCAGCTAAAGAAGAGAATTATGGAAAGTGGCCTTGATCCACAAAAATTAGATGCTGTTTTAATTACTCACGAACATAGTGACCATATTAGAGGATTAGAGGTTTTTTCAAAAACTATTGATGTGCCTGTATATTGTAATTCTTTAACATATGAAGCTATAGTTCCAACAAATGGATCTGTGAAAGTATGGAATATATTTAATAGTGGTGAACCATTTATGGTTGGAGATATTAATGTGTGCGGGTTTTCTGTGATGCATGATGCGGTTGACCCACTCGGATTTATTTTCAAAAAAAATGAGAAGACTCTTGGTTTTGTTAGCGACGTTGGGCATGTGACTCAGCTTCTGCTCGAATCCATTAAAGGTGTTCATACTTTATTCATTGAATCAAATTATGATGAAA
>PAHQ01000108.1 GCA_002705125.1 Verrucomicrobiales bacterium
TGGAAATCAGGAAGGTAATTGGAAACAATTGTTGAGTTTAGAAGACGGAAAAACATCAACTATAAAATTCAACTCAGAAATTAATACGAAATATGCTATTGCTTTTTCTCATGACCTTGAGGAATGGGTAACTATTGAATCTAACATTGAGGGAGACGGATTTGAAATAATTAAAGAATATAATATTTCAGGAAAATCTCAATTTTTCAGAGTTCTTGATAATAATGGCGTAATAACCACTGAACCAGACCCTAAAACAACCAGCAAAAAGTTTTCCAAAAACATTCCTGATTTCATCAATGATTCAGAAGACCAATCAAATAGTTCTCAAGATTTTTCCAAAAATATTCCAGGCAGTGAATAATCTTCAAAGATCACCTAGAGTTATTTAATTACTTTTGACCTTTGAAGCTTTTTCCTGACTAACCTTTAACTTTTTCTCTAATTCTTTTGACGCAGGAGTAATTGCTAGACCTCCTAATCCAGTACAACAAAGTTCCCTAGGCATCAAATCTCCTACTTGCCTCATAGCATCAATAACCTGATTAAGTGGCACAAGGTCATCATAATCAGCTAAAGCCATATTAGCACTAGATAATGCATTAGAAGCGGCAGTGACATTTCTACCGAGGCAAGGAGCTTCAACTCGGTTTGCAAGAGTATCGCAAGTCATCCCAAGTGAGCTTTGTAAGGCCATTGAGGCAGCTGCCATTTGTTGCTTATAGGTGCCTCCACCTAATGACACGATCCCTGCAGCCCCCATGCTCGCACCTGAACCACATTCTGCCATACATCCTGCTTCTTCAGCAGCAAAAGTTGCACCTGACGCTATAAAAACACCAACGATGCCAGCTGCAAACATGGCATCAATTCGTTGATCCATACTTTTCTCCATAGCATCTGAAACTCCTAAAACAGCTCCAGGAAGAGCTCCACATGAACCTGCTGTCGGCGCTGCTACAATAACCCCCATTGAGCTTTTCATCTCCATCATTGAAGAGACATAAAGAATTATACGGTTCAACACATCTCCTGGAACTAGCTGGCCTGCACTCATCTTTTCACCAAACTTTGGTGACTGAGAGTGAAGAATTCTATCATCGTAATGAGTTCCTTTTAAGCCTAAGGCAATAGAATTTTCCATTGTCTTAATGAGAGACTCCATTTGACTTCTGACCTGATTCAAACTTACACCCGCACGTTCACTTTCATAGATAGCGCCTAGTTCTCCTAGACTCATTTCCTCTTTGGCTTTTCTATATTCCTCCATTTCCTGAACACTAGAAAAAGGCACTTTTAAATCTTTCTTTGCCAAAACTGGAAGAACTGGATTTAGGACTCTTACCTCACTAACCGATGAATAGGATTTTAGTTCTCCCAAGAGATCATCAGAAGGTTTTTCTCTTCCCTTTAAGTTAATCAATGAACAATTTGAACTTTCTGTAAAAAGAACTTCTTCAAAACTATTATCCTGAGATAACCAACCTAAAAGACCTTCATCAGAACCTTTTAAAAAAATTAAAGTTTCAAAGTAATCCCCTTTCATACTTACGGGGACCCCATCTATTTGTTGAACTTCAATCATTCCACCTCCCGTAGAGATAGCTGTCATCGTATGTTCCTTATTATCACTCCTAAGTGCTAGACGATAAGTATTTGGGTGCTCAGCACCATAGTCTAAATAACGGACCTCAATTTTGATACCTGCCTTTGCAACCTCATCCCTGTAATTAGGCAATCTCGCATCATCAGTTTCCCAACCAAGAATACCTCCGGTTAATCCTAAGTCCGATCCCTGCGAAAGATGAGTAGTAACGAGGGATCCGTTAGGATCATAATCAACGACAACATTCTTTATATCAGAATCCATAAGGTCCAATGCCATCCGGCCAATCCTCAATGAGGCAGCACTATGGGAGCTCGAAGGGCCACGCATTACGGGACCTAGTACATCATTGAAAATACTGGGAAATGAAACCATTTGACCACTAACTTAACCCAACCAAGGACAAGTTTCCAACTAACAATAAAATGAGTTAAATTATATAGGAACTTACATAAAATGAATCCATGATTAGAATACAAAAACCATGAATTTACATCTTGAGAATTGGAAAAATTACGTCACTCATCTTGAGTGCTCCAAAACGGGAAACCGATACCCTCACTCTGAGGTTATTGGCTTATCTGATAACAATGCCCCTATATTAGTTAAGTACGACCTTGCTTCAATATCCAAAGAACTTACAAAAGAGGACCTTAAACTAAGAGGTGAAAATTTGTGGCGTTACAGTGAGTTATTGCCAGTCAAGAATCATGAAAACGTTGTTAGCCTTGGTGAAAACTTCACTCCTTTGATCCCTACTCCTAATCTTGGTAAAGGTGAGCTTTTTATTAAAGACGAAGGACGTCTGCCAACAGGTTCATTTAAGGCGAGAGGACTCTGCATGGCTATATCAATGGCCAAAGAGCTAAACATCAAACGAGTCGCCATACCAACTAATGGAAATGCAGGAGCAGCAATGGCTGCTTACGCGAAGCGTGCAGGAATGAGCTCATACGTTTTCTGTCCCGATGACACTCCAGAAATAAACATTCGTGAAATCGCAATGCAAGGAGCTCATACGTGGTCAGTTAATGGCCTCATTACTGATTGTGGAAAAATTGTTAGAGAAGGAGTTGAAGAAATGAATTGGTTCGATGTATCAACTCTGAAGGAACCCTACAGAATTGAAGGAAAAAAAACGATGGGTCTAGAACTAGCAGATCAAATGAATTGGAAATTGCCTGACGTCATTATTTATCCTACCGGAGGAGGGACTGGATTAATTGGTATGGTCAAGGCATTCAATGAACTCGAAGAGATGGGTTGGATTGATAGCAAACGGCCAAGAATGGTGGCCGTACAGTCAACAGGGTGTGCCCCGATAGTGAAAGCCTATGATGAGGGAAATGAGGCTGCTGAGTTCTGGGAAAATGCAGAAACCGTGGCAGCTGGAATAAGGGTTCCGGCCGCTGTAGGAGATTTTTTAATATTAAAAGGGATCAGAGAGACTAATGGATTCGCCTCTGCAGTAACCGATGAATCCATTATATCCGCCCGTGAAATAGTCGCTGAAAAAGAGGGGCTTCTTTTATGTCCTGAAGGAGCGGCAACATATGCTGCCTATTTACAAGAAATCCAAAGTGGTAGAATATCAGAAAAAGAATCAGTAGTCCTTTTTAATTGTGCTACTGGTCTTAAGTATCCAATGCCTAAAGTAAATAATTTCATAGATTGTAAGTCTAAGATCGACTATTCATCATTGAGGGCATAAATAATCAAATAGTAAAATTCTAAGATATCAATCATCATGGCATTAAAAGTTAATTGGCAAGGAGTCTTCCCGGCGGTCCCAACTCAATTCAATGAGGACCTTAGTTTAGATATTAAAGGTACTCAGAAACATGTCGAAGCACTGCTTAGTGAGGGAATTCACGGATTAGTAATGCTGGGAACTATCGGAGAAAACTGCTCACTATCACTAGAGGAAAAAATTCAGGTTTTAAAAGCAACTAACGAAGTTAATAAAGGTTCTGTTCCCTTGCTTAACGGAATAGCTGAATATACAACAGCGGGGGCATGTGAAACTGCTGCTGCTGCTGCGAATGCTGGTGTTGATGGGTTTATGGTTATGCCGGCAATGGTTTATAATTCTGACAGAAGAGAAACTGTGAATCATTTTAGAACTATCGCCGAATCCACCGACTTGCCTATTATGTGCTACAACAATCCTCCCGTTTACAAAGTGGATATAACACCTGAGATGTTTGAGGATTTAGCCGACGTAGATAATATTGTATGTATAAAGGAAGCCGCTGGAGATACTAGAAGGATCACAGATCTATTCAATACTTTTAAGGATCGTTATCTTATATTTTCCGGACTTGATGACGTTGCTCTGGAGAGCATTCTCCTTGGGTGTGCTGGATGGGTATCTGGACTAGTTGACGCATTCCCAAGAGAAAATGGTTTAATGTGGGATGCCGCCATGAACGGTAATTGGGAAAAAGCTCTCGAAGTTTATAGATGGTATATGCCAATGCTACACTTTGACAGCCACCCAAAACTTGTGCAATACGTCAAACTTGCCAGTTCTGAAATGGGATATGGAACTGAAACTGTTAGACCACCCAGACTTCCTCTAACAGGAAAGCAAAGAGAGGATGCTCTTAAAATTATTAGAGACTCAGCCGCTAGCAGACCATCCTAATCAATCACTGTTTTTTATAACATTGTTGTAGGCTAGGCCAGCACCCACGAGGTCGCTCATTGCCATTCCTATAGATTTAAAGAGAGTAATTTCCTCAGCATTTTCACGAAGAATAGCTTCCCCATTACACATTTCACTTAATTCAGCAACAATACCCTCTTCAGTGAAGGATCCCTCCGAAATAGGAACTAGAATCTCTCCGGCCTCCTTAAAAGCATTAACTCTACTGTCGGCATAAACCTTAGCCTTCTTTATCAATTCTGTATCACATTCACGTTTATCCGCGTGATGATTTCCAATGAAATCTGTATGTGTTCCAGGCTTAATCCATTCACCTAAAACTACTGGTTCATGAGAAGCGGTCGCTGCGACAACAATATCAGCTTCTGCGCATGCAGCTTCACGATCTTCAATCGCTTCAAATTGAACATCAGGATATTCCACACTAACTGATTCAATAACGCTTTTTGCCTTTTCTAAGTTTCTGCCCCAAACCATAACCTTCTTAAGAGATCTAACACTTAAATTAGCTTTAATAATATAACTGGCAAGGTTTCCAGTACCCAGAAGAAGCATCGTTTCCGAATCTTCACGAGACAAAAGCCTTGTGGCTAAACCTGAAATGCCAGCCGTTCTCCAAAAGGTCACTGTAGTACCATCCACCAAGGCTAACGGTTCACCATGATCTCTATTAAAAAGAAGCACCTTTGAATAAAGTGATTTATAGGGTTCCTCTGCTCCAGGAAAATAAGTAAATGCTTTTACACCTATCAACTCTTCATTCCATGACGGAAGAACGGCAAAAGCATCATTACCTTTATTCTCATCAAGAAGGAAAACCTGCCTTGGAGGCATAGAGTAGCTTCCCCCATAAGCCTCCTGTAAAGAATCAATTAATTGAGGATAACTGAGAGATGCATGGACTTCTTCTGCGCTAATTACTTTCATAAGATTTTTTAATATTCATCGCTTTAATGCTCCAACATTCTAAAGAACTCCAGTAAAATAAATGAAGAATCATCGATATTAATGAAATTATACCTATTCACTATAGTCACCTGTTTATTAACTTCGGCTCTTTCTTACGCAGAAAATAGTAAATATCATCTGTTTGTACTTTCAGGCCAATCTAATATGCAGGGTATGAACCCAAACACAGGACTTATGCCTGAAGCAAAAAATATTTTTAAAGATTCTGATGTTAAATATATAAAAATATCAAAAGGAGGACGGCCCATTAGGCTATGGGTCAATGAATGGAACTCAATTGCAGAAAGGCATGAACTCAAAGCCAAGATTGAGACCACAGAATTCTATCAGCCAATACTTACTGAATATTCAAAAATGATTAAAGATTTTGGTAAACCAAAATCAATAACTTTCTGTTGGATGCAAGGTGAACGAGATGCAAAAGAAAACCTAAGCCTCGCTTATGAGGATGCNTTGAATCAATTAATNAAAAATTTAAGACGTGACCTAAAAAGANCAGACATGAGTTTTGTCATTGGTAGAATCTCCGACCACATAAAAGAAAGCCACAAATCATGGACTGGCGTCAGAAAGGCTCAAGTCAAAGTCGCAAAAGATGACCCTTTAGGAGCATGGGTCGACTGTGATGATTTAAATAATATGACTGATAAAAATGGTAAACTCAGAGACGACCTTCATTACACTAAGAAAGGATATGAGACACTGGGGCGTCGTTTTGCTAGGCAAGCTAAGTTGATCATAGATGGNAAACCTCCATCAATTAGTGGGAGGCCAAATTAAAAACATTCTGAATATTGTCACTACTTGCGTAGAATGACTACTAGCTAGTCCAATCAAATTCTCGTCATTAGATAATTCTAATGAGANGNAAATTGATGATTATGATCTTTTAGTTATTGAAAANACTTACATTTAAAATGAANAAAATTTCAATANCACTCACAGATCNTGTACCTTCACCTGCTCTTATTTTGGATCCCTGCACAGTAGAGTCAAACATTGAAACAATGATTAGCATTGCAGGTGATCAGTATTCAAAGCGCTTAAGACCTCACTTAAAAACACACAAAATGAGTGAGGTCACCAAATTACACTTGAGTAAAGGCATTAATAANTTTAAGGCCTCAACAATTAAGGAAGCNGAAATGGCTGCTCAACTCAAAGCTAATGACATTCTATTAGCCCACCAACCTACTGGCCCTAACATCAAACGTTTGAATGAGCTAGTTAATAAATTCCCGAAAACTTCTTTCGCCTCGATAATTGATAATATCACCTCAGCAAAAGAAATTTCTGAAACTATTGGAAAGTTAGATAACCCTTTCAGACTATTTATCGACATCAATTGCGGAATGAACCGTACAGGAATCCCCTTCAGTAGCTCAATCAAAGATCTTAAAGAGAGTATTATTAATGATAANAATTTAATCTTTTCTGGATATCATATCTATGACGGTCACTTACATCAACCTAGCATTGAATCACGAAAAAAATCCGTAATAGATATTAAAGAAAAAATTTTTCATTATCTATCTCCTACAGATGTTGATGAAATTATTGTCGGCGGTTCACCCACATTCGCAATTTGGGCAGAACTCTCAGGTTGGAGTTTAAGCCCTGGAACAACTACTCTCTGGGACATGGGTTACTTAAATTCTTTTCCTGATCTTAATTTTAATATTGCCGCCTTTCTTTTGACTCGCGTCATAAGCAAGCCAGCAGACAACCTTCTCTGCTTTGACTTGGGTCACAAATCTGTCGCCTCGGAAAATCCATTNCAAAATCGGGTATTCTTCCCAGACATTAAAGAATACACCGTAATTTCTCAAAGCGAAGAACACCTTGTCATAAAGACTCCATCATCTCATAAATATAAAATTGGAGATTCCGTTATAGGTTGGCCTCAACACATCTGCCCCACTGTAGCTTTACACCGACAAGCAAATTTGATCATTGAAAATAAAATTTCTATGAAAAGCTGGCAAGTAAGTTCTAGAGATAGAATTTAACGATCTATTGCCTATGTCGTTGCTTTCCTAGATTCTCTTTTCCGTTCGGTAGCCTTAAGAAGTCTTTTTCTTAACCTAATATTATCTGGCGTCGCCTCAACGAGCTCATCTACTCCAATATACTCAATGGCTCTTTCAAGAGAAAACTTAACAGGTGGCGATAACTGGATTCCTTTACCGTCCCCAGTAGAACGGTGGTTCGTAAGATGCTTTTCTTTAGTTGGGTTCACTGGAAGATCATCAGCCCTTGGATTCTCTCCAACTATTTGCCCCTCATACACATTCTCACCTGCTCCAATGAATAATTTACCTCGAGATTCAAGAGCATCTAATGAATAAGCCATTGAAAGCCCTGTCTCCATAGAGACTAATGTTCCGCAACTTCTGCCAGCTATGTCACCAGCAACAGGTCCGTATTCTTTAAATAAGTGAGACATTATTCCATGACCACTCGTCATGTTAAGTAATTCAAATTCGAATCCTATGAGCCCCCTTGTTGGTATCAAAGCCTCAATCATTGAACTTGATCCAACCGTATTCATGTTGACAATGTCACCCCTTCTTGCGGCCAAAGCCTTCATTAAACCACTAACGTATTCCTCTGGCACCTCGACGTATAATGTCTCAAAAGGTTCAACGAGAACATCATTATCATTCCTTTTAGTTATAACCATAGGCCTTGAAACAAGAACTTCATATCCCTCTCTTCTCATTTCCTCAACCAAAACAGCTATCTGCATTGCTCCACGAGCTGCAACATTAAAGACACCTGCAATGTCACTATCATTAACTTCAATAGAAATGTTCGTCTTCGTTTCTCTCATCAAACGATCTCTAATCTGACGAGAGGTCACGTACTTACCTTCTTTACCAGCAAAAGGCGAATCATTGACGGAGAACTGCATTTGAACAGTTGGCGGATCAATTTCCACAAAATCAATGAGCTCAGATTCTTCATTAGCGCTCAATGTTTCTCCAATATTAACATCCTCAAATCCCGAAACCCCTACAATGTTACCTGCCTCACCTACGGCCGAATCTTTGTAACCACTGACTCCACTATATTCAAAAACCTTTGTGATCTTAACTTCACTCTTCTCATCATTTGCTCCGATCCTCCAAATCTTGTCTCCTTTTTCTATCTTTCCTGCCAAAACTTTACCAATGGCAACCCTTCCAACATAATCATCCCAATCAATATTACTGACTAACATTTTAAATGGGCTATCTTCGAGAATTTCAGGACCGTCAATTTCCTTGACGATAGTTTTAAGAAGTGGAACTACACCATCTCTAGAATCCTCAAGATCAGAAACAAAATAACCATCCTTTGCGCTACCATATAGAAAAGGTGCCTCGAATTGTTTTTCATTAGCCTCAAGGTCAAGGAAAAGCTCAAGAGTCTTATCATGGACTCCTGATGGGTCAGCATGATCTCTATCCACTTTATTAACGACAACTATTGGAGACAACCCTTGAGCTAAGGCTTTTCTAAGTACAAAACGAGTTTGAGCCTGAGGGCCCTCAGCAGCATCAACTATTAAAAGTACCCCATCAACCATCTTCATAACTCTTTCCACTTCTCCCCCAAAGTCAGCATGACCAGGTGTATCAACAATATTAATTATATGATCTTCCCAATGAATAGCTGTATTTTTAGCCTTAATTGTAATACCTCTTTCCCTCTCTTGGTCCATTGAGTCCATGGCCCTCTCCTCTACGTCTTGATTATCTCTATAGACTCCACCTGCCTTAAGCAACAAGTCAACAATAGTGGTCTTGCCGTGGTCAACGTGAGCAATAATGGCTATGTTGCGGATATTCTTTGCTCTCATATATTAATTGTATGAATTATTGGGAGCGGCACTTTGCACTAAAGATTGATACAGTCAATGGTTACAATCGACATTCTTCAATTTGAAAGACTTCCCAAACATCATAAACAATCAGTTTTTTACTGACGGATTAGAATCCATCCATCATCTTTAACTCACTAGATTAATAACAAAATGGGTATTAAAACGACATCATCTGTAATTATATTTTCAATTTTAACGTTGGCTGTTGAAGCCAAAAGGCCAAACATCCTCTTTATCTTTTCGGATGACCATGCTGAAGCAGCCATCTCTGCTTATGGAAGCCATTTGGCCAAGAGCGCACCTACACCAAATCTGGACAGAATAGCCAATGAAGGTGCAATTTTCCACAATAGCTTCTGTGCAAATTCTATCTGCGGTCCATCCAGGGCATGCATCTTAACTGGACTACATTCTCATAGTAATGGGTTTTTAGATAACAACAATTCAAGGTTTGACGGTTCTCAAACTACATTTCCTCAACTTATTCAAAAAGTAGGATATCAAACGGCAGTTATTGGAAAGTGGCATCTAGTCAGTAATCCTACCGGATTTAATTACTGGGAAATACTTCCAGGACAAGGGGCCTATTATAACCCTGACTTTATCCAAATGGATAATAAAAGAAAAAGGTATGAAGGATACTGCACTGACATAATAACGGATAGAGCATTAGACTGGCTTAAAAACAAAAGAGAGAAAGACAAACCATTTGTTTTGATGTGCCAGCACAAGGCACCCCATCGTAATTGGTCCCCTGCTCCAAGGCACCTAACCCTATTTGACGATATCGAAATGCCGGAACCAAAGACTCTCTTTGATGACTATGGAGGAAATCGATCCAAAACTTTAAAGGAACATGAAATGGGGATTAAAGATCACATGTATTGGGGGCACGATATGAAATTTCACGGTAAAGATTCAAAATTTCCTGAACATTTTCTAAGCGGTATCATCAACCGACAATATGAAAGAATGAATGCAGGGCAGAAAAAAAAGTGGGACGCAGCATATGGGCCAAAGAACACCAAACTTATAAATTCAATCGAATCAGGTAAGATGAAGGGGAGAGATATAACTCGGTGGAAATATCAAAGATACATCAAAGATTATTTAAGATGTATTAAAGCAGTAGACGAGAATGTTGGCAGATTACTCAAATACTTGGATGCAAGTGGACTAGCAGAAAACACTATTGTTATTTACTCATCTGACCAAGGTTTTTATCTAGGAGAGCATGGATGGTACGACAAACGTTGGATGTTTGAAGAATCCTTGGCCATGCCTTTTCTAGTCAGGTGGCCAGGAGTGATCCCTAAAGGATCTGAGTCCAAGACACTGATACAAAACATTGATTATGCTCCAACTTTTCTTGAATTGGCTGGTGCTAAAATACCCAAAAACATACACGGTAGAAGTTTAGTATCTGCGTTTAAAGAACCATCTAAAGCACCTCAAGACTGGAGAAAAAGTATCTATTATGCCTATTACGGTGAAAGAACTCACCGCGTTGCAAAACATGATGGTATAAGGACACAAAAACATAAACTTATCCATTTTCCTGAAACAAAAGAATGGAACTTGTTTGACCTAGAGAAAGACCCAAGTGAAATGACATCTGTGCACAGTAAGCCTGAGTATTTAAATATACTCACCTCATTAAAGAGCACATACAAAGAGAAGAAGAAAACATTTGCCGTTAACACAGCAACTGTACCAGTCCCTAGATGGGATCAAGAATGGTGGCGTAATAGGCATCGAGAAAAAGTAAAGTTAGCTAACAAAGGAAATTACGATCTACTTTTTCTGGGAGATTCCATAACTCATGGGTGGGAAAATGCTGGCAAAGCAATCTTTAATAAATTCTATAATGAGAGGAAAACTCTGAACCTCGGGTTTTCTGGTGATAGAACAGAACACGTACTATGGAGACTTTTGAATGGAGAGTTAGCTATTAACGTTAAACCAAAAGTAGCTACAATTATGATTGGGACCAATAATACAGGTCACTCAATGCAAGACGCAGGCGAAACGTTTCTTGGGATAAAGGCCATTGTTGATCTACTTCAAGATAGGAGACCAGAAATGAAAATTCTTTTGTTAGGAGTTTTCCCTAGAGCCACTAACCCTGACCACCCACAAAGAGTAAGAAATAATGAAATCAATGCATTAGCTAAAACGTTAGCAGACTCAAAGAACATTCATTACTTGGATGTTTCAAAAAGCTTCTTGAATGAAAAGGGTATTTTACCCAAATCTGTAATGCCTGATGCTTTACATCCAAACAAGCAAGGCTACGAATTATGGGCAAAAGCTATGGAAGACAAAATTTGCGAACTAGGAGGTTGGCAAAAAATTAAATAACAAGAAAATCAACCTTCCGGAGTCATGCCAATGATAATATCCCAAACGGCATTGAGCTCATTAGCTTTAGATTCCTTAATCGGAGCAAAGTCAACAGTCGTCAACTTCTGACCGACTTTACTTAAACGTTTATAAATAAAATCTTTATCATTTCTTTTATCACCCTTCACATAGCATTGCGACGTTAGCATTCTTTTATTATTTAAAGTAACAGCGACATGTATATGAGGTGCACGGCCTGGATAAGTGACTGGCTTAACTGTACGAAAATAATATCTACCCTTCGAATCTGTCAAAAATCTGCCATAACCCTGAAAATTTTCATCTCTTCCAGGCCGGTCATCTTTAGTGTGTAAATATACTCCTTTTGCTCCAACTTGCCAGATTTCCACCAATGCATTTTTAACAAGTTCACCCTTCACATTCTTAACAGTGCCAGAGAGATGTGAAACCTCACCAACAGCTGGAGTAATTGAATCACCAATGACTAAAAGATCATTATCCGTATCAAGGGGCATTTCATCAGGGTAAAAAGGCCCCTCGGTTTGCCTAGGAGTTGAATTGGTTAAAACGTCAGCAAAAAGGCCAGGAGTCAAAAATGCGCTGGCACCAAGACCAATTCCTAAGAGCGCTTTTCTTCTGTCCCAATAACTAAGTTGTAGCGGATAGTTATCATTCATAATGTAGCTTTAAACTTATGGCCGAATAGAAGAAATGAAATAAAATTCATAAACAAAATACTTTGAACTATATTTGGTGTTGCAATTTCTATAAGTTGTTAAGATACTGATCATACTAACAAAATTACAATGAACAAATTTGGATCACTCATATTAGGTATTTTAATTATCTCTTTTGCGTCATGCGCTACTACAAAAAGACCTTACCCTTCAGCTTATTACCAATGTGAAAAGACTGGTGAAATTTTTGCAATTTCAAAATCAATCGATGAGAATAATCTCGTATGCCCAGACAAGACCTGTGGAGCAAAACTCATAAAGGTTGCCTCATACAAGAGATATGGCTCAGGGTTGAACACACGATACGGCTATAACGATCCTTGGGAAGTTGGTTATTCTGGACCTTACGTTGGCAGTAGAAGTTATTTAGGATTTGGCTTTCATCGCGGCGGCCTACATCACCACCACCACCACAATAAACATGATGGAGGACGGCCTAATTCAAAACCAAAAGATTCAGACAGAACTTTCTCAAAAAACATTCCAAATTCTAGCAACGGTTCATCTACGCCTTCTCGACCTCCGTCCCCCAGCCCAACACCAAGTAATTCAAATAGCTCAAGAAGCTTCTCAAAAAATATACCAAGTAGCAGGCCAAGCAGTTCCAGTAGTCAAAGTAGCTCTAAGAGCTTCTCAAAAAATATACCAAGTAAGAAGTCTAACTTACTTGTCTAAGATAAATTTGTGAACCTCCCGATAGGTAAAATTAATTTTAGCTAGCTTTCAATTAGCTCCTCTATTTTATTATCGGAGTTAACTATAACTGTCTTTGACCTAACAGGCTTATCCGTAATTTCAAAGCCTATTATTATTACAATTTCTCCTTTTTTAATTAATTTTGCTGCAGCACCATTTAAGCAAATCACTCCCGATCCAGAGTCTCCCTTAAGAGTGTACGTTTCTAGCCTCTGACCAGTATCTACACTAGCTACTAGAACTTTCTCTCCTGGCCAAAGTCCAACAGATTCCATAAGTTCTTGATCTATAGTAATGCTACCAACGTAATCAGGGTTCGCTTCAGTAACGGTGGCTCTGTGAATTTTAGATCTGAGGACCTGACGCATGAAATTGAAGTAGATTATATTAAATGGGTGCCGAAACTAAACCCACTTCAAAAGAAATCAAGGCGGACTGATGTACTACTTTAAGATTCCTCACTAATCGATACCTCATATTCTAGGACTCTCCCCCATGAACCAGATCCCTCTTTAATCTTTTTACTCTGGCTCTTGCCTCCCGCGATATATAGTCTAGTACCATCCTTATTAAAAATAGCGTCACTACAACGCATACCAGAATCCTGTGAACAAAGAATTTCACCTTTATTGGCATCAAATAGAGCTGTATTCCAATTACCTTTAAACATTCTTCCAGCCATCAAAAAGAATTTTTTAGAAGGGTGAAACTTTATGACTTCCATTAAACCTTGACCAATTTCAGAATCTAAAGCGCTAGATAGTAATTTAGGATCATCTTCTATTGGCTTCCAAGAATATTTTTCCCATAGTTGTTTACCATTACCTGCGGCGGGATCTCTAGTCGATCCCATTCCTGCAATATAAATTGAGGAATCATCAGGAGAAAATTCAATAGAAAAAATACCCCCAGTATAATAATGACCTTTAATTATTCCCCATCCAGTAAAATTATCAGTACGCCACTTTGAAACCATTTCACCATTAGTTAAATCCCAAACCCTAACCTCACCCATTAGATTGCCAGCTGCCAAGTATCGACTATCGTTACTAAAAGCAATGGATTGGACTGGCGGCGTATGCTCAAACGAATAAAGTGGCTCTCCTGAAACAGCATCATATACTTTAACAGACGGTTCTTTTTCTTTGGCCGGTTCATATTTATAACCTCCAACTAAGTACTGCCCCGTCACTGAACCAAATTTTTTATTATCTGGAGAAGTTGCACTTTGCCAAGACCAAAAATCGTGCGCTTTTATCTGCCTTATATTTTCGTAGTTACTCATCCTTGACCACTTTATGATGCCGTCATAATCAGATGAAATTATATTATCACCACAAATGCTTACCCCAGATGAAAAATTATCATGCTTAATAACCTCCTCTGGATTTTTATTATTTTTGCTAATAGCGAAAACTCCACCTTCAACACAAGAGGCATATATCGTTTGGTCATGAGTAAGAGCTAAAGAAAGACAATGAGATGGGAATTTGATCGCTCTTATTTTTTTAATCTCAACTTTCACAGTAACACCCCCTTTATTGGTTCTATTTTTTCTTCCACTCTGTGAAAAGTCGGGAAATTTGGTAGATTATATTCTGAATGTGGATCAATTTCCAATGCACTGAAAATCGTTGCAAACAAATTACGTTCATCAAATGGTGAATCTATAACATCGACGCCTAATTCATCTGTTGCACCAACTACCGCACCTCCTTTAATCCCTGAACCCGCCATGGCCAGACTCCATGCATTAGGATAATGATCTCTTCCCCTTGCCTGATTAATCCATGGAGTTCTACCAAATTCCCCCATAGCGACTACTAAAGTGTCATCAATCATTCCTCTTTCTTCTAAGTCTTTGACAAGCTGAAAGATAATATTATCCAAATCTGGCACAACCATTTGATAGATCTCATGGTTAAAAACATGTGTATCCCATGGCATTCCATTAGCCACCATAACAAAAGGAGCCCCCTCTTCGACAAGGTTCCGTGCAAGTAAAGCATGCTGCCCAAAAGTACCTGGTCCATACCGGACACGATCTTCTTCTGGCAAACGATCCAGATTAAAAAGATCAGCACAACTCATTAGACCTCGAACTCTTTCAAAAGTCGCATTGTAAGAAGAAGCCGCTGAGCTTTTAGTTTCATTTTCAAACTTTTTAGAATAAAATTTTCTAAGCTCAGCTCTGGCCTCATGATCTCCATCAGTTATAGAATCAAGTTTATCTGTGTCTGGAATTTTAAACTCACCCCCAACTCGGACTGGCGAATACTCAGCACCCAACCAACCTGCCCAATTCCCTGCCTTAAAACCCTTGAACTCATTGCCTTCAGGGCAAGGATCCAAAAGAATAAAATTTGGTATCCTTGAACCTAGCTGACCCAATTGTTCTGCTAGAGCAGAACCCATTGTCGGTCTTACAAAAGGTGGCCTCTCTTTATCACCTCTTTGAAGAAGGTTAATTGCTTGAGTGTGCTCCGATTGAGCCGTTTTCATAGACCTTACAACTGCAAGCTTATCAGATATTGATGCACAACGGGGCATTAATTCAGAAAAATGAATACCAGGAACTTTGGTTGGAATACTTTTAAATGGTCCACCTGTTGATTTCCCAGGTTTAGGGTCCCATGTCTCAAATTGACTTGGACCACCACATAGCCAAAGAAGTATACAATGTTTGTGTTTCTTTTTTGCTATATCAGCAAAAGCAGGTGCCGAAAAAAGGCCCGACCAACTGAACGTTGAAAGCGCACCCGCACTCAAACCCTCAAGGAACTTCCTCCTATGCATTGAGTGGTCTGGAGAACCGCAATTCTTTCTTAATTCATCCTGCATTTATTAGTGATTCATCCTAAATTCAGGACCCGTAATTAGGGTCCAGCATAATTGTTTCACGGCATCCTCTCCTCTTTCAAGAAACTTAACACCAGCATCTATTTCATACTGATCAGGTAAACGGTTTACTATTAATTGAAAAGCTTTGATAACCTTCTCACTAAGAGTTTCTTGCGCCAAAATATCGGTAATTGTTGTATTATTATCAGAGAATACGAATTCTTCAATTAATGGATTATTGCTTAAAAATAATGCCTGCTGAACACTAGGCGAGTAAACTTCAGGTAAAATCTTTGGAAACTTATTAACAACTGTCTGACGTAGTTTATTATAGTCAATTCCACTAAACTGACCTTTTAGATCAGGCACATTACCCGTTGCTATAAGCATTGATTTTGAGAAAGCCTCAGCGCTCAAGGGTTTGACCAAGTAATAACTAAAGGTATCTGGCTCTGGCTTTATATCGCCAATAGGATAGCTGGATAATTGGTAAGGTTTACTTGAAAGAATGGATTTGATTAAATTCTTAACATCATAACCAGACTCAGAAAAACTTTCCCCTAGGTAATTCAATAATTCTGGGTGCGATGGCGGATGCGAAGAATCCATCTTATCAATCGGATTAACGATTCCTCTTCCCATTAAAAGGGCCCACAAACGATTAACTATTGCTTTTGAAAAAGAGGGGTTATCATTACTAAAAGCTATCTCTGCAAGTTTTTCTCTTCTAGAAAATTTAGGCTCTGGCGCTTTATTTATTTTAATCACATTATAACCCTTTTTTTCTTTGCTCTTCTTTACAAACCAATTTTTGTCAGGAGGGTTTTTGTAAAGTTGCTCACTCTCTTTTTTGGAAGAATCGTTTTCATCTTTGATGGGATCTTGATCAACCATTACAAGCTCAGTATCATAACTTTTCCCACTCAAGTCTGCAAATTTCGAAAAACCACCTGTAGCGCGCTCTGCGACTCTAAGCCCGTCAATAGTATCGACATTCAAGGATCTGTTAAAAAAAGAAACCATACCCCAATAATGCCTTTGCTCAATCTCAGGAGAGACTGGATGATCATGACATTGCGCACATTGAATTTGTTTTCCTAACAAAGATGACATCGTAAGTGTTGCCATTTTTGAATAATCATTTCTTTGTTCAAATAAAAACCATGACGCACCAGATACCGGACCATCTTTCGGCTTTGCTATAACTATATCCTTGGCAACCTTATCCCATTTTCTATTTGTCTTAAAAGCCCACTTCAAATAATCCAACCATCCATTTTTAATCCTATCGTCTCTACTTCTCTTCTTTTCAGATTCACGCCCGAGAAGCATGGCGCTAAACACTTCAGCCATATAGTCGAAGTGTTCATTGGAGTTTAATAATTTATCGATTAAATCCTCTCTCTTTAGAGGTGATTGATCAGCAGTGAAATTCTTTATCTCCTCGTAGGTTGGAATCCTACCAACAACATCTAGATAAACCCTTCGACAAAATGTACCATCACCGGCTACAGGACTAGCCTTTATACCTAATTTGGACCACTTATCCATAATGGCAAAATCTATAGCCTCAGTGATTCCTATATCTTCAGGTATATCAAGACCTTGGTCATTAGATCCATCATTTTTAGACTTATTAGATAAACTCTCAATCCATAACTTGATAAATTCGATTTCATCAACTTTTAATTGTCCTTTGGGGGGCATATGAGGTTCAGCATCCTCTAATAGAACAGTATAGATTGGACTTCTTTCTGGATATTTCTTATCAACGACTGACCCATCTTCTCCTCCAGCCAAGACCGATTCCACTGACCTTAAGTCTAAACCTGATTTCTTTTTTGCTCCACCATGACATTTGACACAATTTGACTGGAGAATAGGTGCGACATGAGCCTTCCAAAGATCACCAAACGCACTACCATGTAAACATGTAGTAATAAATATAGTGAGTAATATTTTAGGCACTTAATACAACGTTAACTTCCTATTATATTTGGTCAAATTCCAGGAACTATAATTTTTTTGTATATATTCTTCTTCGTTTATGGGTTTGGAAATCATACCCCTTCCACATATCAAGAATTTCTGAATTTGTCTCTAGTTCTCCATTTGTCTCAGCCCATTTCAATCCAGTATTTATAGCTGTTTTATGCATTTCATGCATTAGGATCGAATTAAGCCCCTGATTCCTATATTCCGAAGAGACTGCAACCAAACATAGATCCAAAACGTCATTTTTCCTCATACTTATTAACACCTTCAGCCAACCGAATGGAAACAACTTTCCTTTGCAAGCCTTCATTGCTTTGGAATATGACTCCATGGCTATTCCTGCACCGACCATATTGTCATTTCCATCTACCACAATCTTTACAAATTTCGTATCAATGAAAGAGAAAAAATGAGAGATAAGATAATCAATTTCTGCGTCTGTGAGAGGGACAAAGTCATGTAATCCAGTATAGGCTTCATTTATAAGTTGAAAGAATTCTTTACCCCTTTGTATCAATTCTTTTTTCGATTTAGCAGACCAAAGAAAAAGATTTTTCTTTTTAAGAACATAGGAAGATATCTTCTCAATACGGGAATCAGGATCACCTGAAATCTTGATTCTATGTTCGAGATAATCAACTTCTTTAGTGTATCCACAATCCTCAATGTGCGAAGGGTAGTAAGGAAAATTATAGCTTGATATAACGGTTGGAAGCTCATTAAAACCCTCGACGAGCACACAGTTCCGATCAAAGTGACCTGGCCCCAAAGGTCCATCAACTTGACTAATTCCAAGGTTACTTGACCAATCCTCTACTTGACCCAGCAGTAACTTACAAACCAACGGATCATCAACAAAATCGATACTTCCAAAACGAGATGCGCTTCGTTTTCTTAATTTATTATCTCGCCAATTAATATATCCTGCCACTCGGCCGACCACTGTCTCCCCTTTTAAAACAAGCCAATAACTAAAATCAGAATCCAGAAGCGAAGGGTTTTTCTCTGGAAGCATTGCATTCAATTCAGCTTTCCGCATCGGAGGGATCCAATAGTCGGATTTTTTGTAGAGTTGAAAAGGGAAATCAACAAACTTCAGAAGAAGTTTCTGATTATCCGCCTGAATAACATTATAACCCTGACTCACCTCAGAGAGACTAACATCGATTAGAAGAGTTCTTCAAGAAGGTAACAATCATGATTGACTAAAAAGATCTCTCTACCTCAATATCTTGGAATGCCTAATAAATCTCTGACAAAATCGAGCAGAAGAAAATTTATTAAAAAATCTGCAGCTGCAGCCTCCCTACCATTATTTGTTCCATCATCTGCTTTTGGAGCCAATGATAGAATAAATTTTGCAGGTATTGGCATGGGAGGTAGAGGTAGAGGCGATCTAAACTCTTTTTTGGGTTTTAGCGAAATACAAACTTTAGCAGTTTGTGATGTCGTTAAATCACATGCAGATCAGGCAAAGGATGCCGTAGACAGAAAGAACGGCAATAAAGACTGCAAAACCTATGTTGACTATCGCGAAATTATTACCCGTGATGATATAGATGCAATTCTCATTGCCACTCCTGATCACTGGCACGCAAAAATAGCAATTGAGGCAATGATTTCAGGAAAAGATGTATTTTGTGAAAAGCCCGAAACGTTGACAATTAAAGAAGGTCAAATGATGAGAGATACGGCTCGCCGATTTGGACGAGTCTTTTCAGGCGGAAGCCAAAGGGTATGGGGAGATTACAACTGGTTTCACAGAATGATTTACGGAGGAGCGATTGGAGAAGTTAAAGAGGCATGGGTTAATGTCGGAGGGCCCTCTGGGGAATGTTACTTACCGGAAGAACCTTTACCGAATGGCGTTGATTGGAATCGGTGGTTAGGACCTGCACCCTGGCGTCCTTATCACCCTGCACTCACCAGAGGTGGATTCAGACCATTCCGGGATTATTCTGGAGGAGGAATGACGGACTGGGGATGCCATGGGTTTGGAGGCGCTCTTTTCGCACTAAACTTACATGAAACAGGACCAGTAAAAATTACCCCACCAGACGGTAAAGATATAAAAAACCTTACCTATGAGTTTTCAAATGGAGTGAAAATATATCATGGAGGAGGTTGGGGAGGACTCTTATCTTTCAAAGGCACAGAAAACGAAATACCCTTCAGAAATAATTCTAAGAATCGTCCTAATCCACCATCAGTCTACATTCCAAATTATAAAGGTCAGGGAGGGCTCTCTGGAGATTTTATTCATTGCGTTAAGAGTAGAGAAAAACCGTTCAGAGACATTGAAAGAGCCCATCGAACTGCAACTCACTGTCATCTTGGTAATATTGCTTACTGGCTCAAAAGAGAAATTAAATGGGATCCGGTTAAAGAGGAAATAATTGGAGATTCAGAAGCCTCAAGATGGATTGATAGACCAAAAAGAGAACCTTTCACAATCGGTTAAAGTTAAGATATGAAAAACCTTCTACTAATTATTTTATCACTTTTTATTGGTTTTAGCTCATTCGCCGATGAGGTGGATGAGACCATCTCAGCTGCAATTAATTTCACTGACGGCAAACCATCTGAACCGTTAAAACTTCTTGAAACCTATGCAGTCGAATCAATTAATAACCCTGAGAGAAGGGATTTAATTGAAATTAAAATCCTAGATGCAATACCAAAAGCCAATTCCCGAAGGGCTAAAGATTTTTTCTGCCGGTTAATTCGGATAGTCGGAACCAAAAAATCAATTCCTGTTCTTGAGGGTATGCTCAGTGATCAGGAAACTAGTCACATGGCAAGGTATGCTCTTGCCTCGATGACTTATGAGGAGGCTGGAAAAGCTCTTCACAATAATCTTAATAAAGTTAGTGAGCAATTAATGGCTGGAATTATAGACAGTTTAGGAGATATCAGATATCAGAAAGCTATACCTGATCTTATTCCTCTTTTAGACAGAGCATCAGTAGCCAATAATGCAACACGCGCTCTGGGTCTAATCGGTACCATTGATGCAGCTGATCTACTAATTCCAAGATTATCAAAAACCACTGGAAAGGCTTATCAAGTCACTGCTCAGGCACTGCTTAGGTGCGCCGAAAATCAGATCAAAACTGGAAACAATAAAGAAGCTCAAAAAATCTACAAAAACTTTGTTAATCCTTCAAAAGAAACACATTTTATATTGGCTGGATTAAATGGATTAGCGAAGGTTAATGATTCAGAGGCAATCCCATTACTTACAGAAGCTATAGAAAGTGAAAATATCCAGCTAGCTAATGGGGCAGCAGCGATCATTACACAACTGAGCACGGAAAACATCGGCGAAAAAATAAAAGATCTCCTCGAAAAGGCTCCGCCTAATATGCAAGTACTTTTGATAGGGGCGATTTCAGATAGGGGCGATAAGTCTGCCTTACCAACAATCATAAAATTAGTAAAAAGTGATAATATCGATGTTCGGCTGACCGCTATCCAGGCACTTGGTAAAATTGGTGATAGTAATTCATTGCTACCAGTAGCAACAATAGCCGCTTCAACAACGGGCCATGAAAGGAATCTGGCAAGAAGCACAATAGCCAATATTAAATCTAAGAATGTTCAAAACACGATTATTGAAAAGATAAAGGAAACTTCTCCAGAAATCCAAAGTGAGCTTGTAAGAGCAATAGCTGCGAGAGCGGAAGAATCCGCCCTAAATCATCTATTCGGGTATGCCAAATCAGAATTTTCTCCAGTTAGAAAAGAGGCCATAAGAGGAATAGGGATACTCGGAAGCGCCAAGCACATTGGCAATTTAATGGACCTTTTAATTAATCCAATAGAGGACTCTGACCGTGCAGACATTGAGTCGGCTATCGTTTATAATTTTCGAAGAATAGAGGATAATGAAATTAAATTTAACGCACTAAAAGAAGCCCTTAAAAGCCCCAAACCAAAGGCTAAAATTTCAGTTCTTTCATTACTTGGCAAAAATCCAAACAACGACTCACTAAATCTCATAAGATCAACTCTTGAAAATGAAAAGTCAGTCCAACTAGCGGCGATTAACGCATTAGCTAAATGGCCTAATCAGGAACCAGCTTCAGATCTTATCCAAATCGCATCAGATAAGAAAAACCCTAATAAAAATTCAGCTTTAGATGCTTATATTAGCATTGCCTCAAAAGCTAAAAACCCAACAGAGGCTTATCAAAAAGCTCTTCTTTTGGACGAATCCAAAAATAGCCTAAAAAGGATTCTTGCTGGAATGGGACAGTTCGGTGGCAAAGATACGATTGATATTATTGAGCCTTATCTTACGGACAAGGTTACACGTGATGAAGCAGCTTCAGCCTTAACAAGTATTGCCAGACGAATAAAAAATTCTAATCGAGTCATAGCACTTGAAACCGTAAATAAAATCCTTAACTCTGAAGCCTCCAGTTCAGCAAAAATTGAAGCTGCCAAATTGAATTCTGAATTGAATCTTTATCAAGATTATATACTGGACTGGAGAATTACTGGACCATACTCAGTTAAATCAAAAGATGCCAAATTCGTTTTCGATAGCGCATTAGCCCCAGAAAAAGATCCAAACTCAGTCAAAT
The DNA here is from genome assembly GCA_002705125.1 of Verrucomicrobiales bacterium. GTDB lineage: Bacteria > Verrucomicrobiota > Verrucomicrobiia > Verrucomicrobiales > DEV007 > EC70. Next base: position 22,334 of record PAHQ01000108.1, read on the forward strand.
GGAGAAAGATCCGTAATAATAAAAAATCTGAGAAGTCACTGTGGGCTGTCGATCTGGCGGCAATTATGGGCCAGGAACAAGATTCCGCGGCTTACGCATCAACTAAAGTTTGGGTAAACAAAAAAATTGATGTGAACTTGGAGTTAGGCAGCGACGATCATATTAAGGTATGGATCAATGATAGAAAAATACACGAATCTTTTGGAAGTAGGAGTCTTGAACCTCGGCAATCGATAGTCCCAACGACCTTAAATGAAGGCTGGAATTCAATCGTCCTAAAAATTGTTAATAGTAGTGGACCTTGGGGACTATCTTGCAGAATAAGAGACAGGAGTGGAGGCACCGTTAATGAACTAAAAATTGATTCAGGACAAAAAGTTAAACGCTAATATTTTAGTCTTCGTCCAGTTCACTATTGACTAATTAACACAAAATCAATCACTTTATAAAGAGAACAATGATACATTCAAGTAGGAGAAAATTNATAGGATTTGGAATAGCAGCNACAACGGCATGCGCAGCAAGAGTAAAGAGCCAGTCTCCAAATCAAAAACTAAACATTGCTATTNTTGGAGCTGGTGGTCGAGGAGGAGCNAANACCAATGGNGTTAAGAGTGAAACTATNTATGCTTTNTGTGATACAAATCCNGGAGCGTTAAGTGCTGCAAAAGGAAGNCATTCAGGNGCAAAAACNACAAGTGATTGGAGAGAAGTTGTTAATGATCNAGCCATAGATGCTGTTGTTATTAGCACAGCCGACCATCATCATGCTCCAGCGGCTATAGCAGCCATGCGAAACGGAAAGCATGTTTACTCTGAAAAACCACTAGCTCACACCGTTCAGGAAGCAAGATGGGTACAAGAAGAGTACATAAAACGAAAAGATAAGATAGCTACCCAGATGGGTACCCAGATACATGCGACTGATAATTACCGTAGAGCAGTTGAACTGGTCCAGGCTGGAGCCGTAGGCAAAATTAAAGAGGCGCATGTCTGGTGCGGAAGAACAATACGACCAGTCGGTGAAGAAGTTCTTCCAGAGCAACCTATCCCTCAAGGTTTTAACTGGGAAACATGGCTAGGACCTGCACCACAAAGAGCGTACAACCAAGGTTACTGGAAAGGTGGGAATCTAAATTGGAATCGTCGCTGGGATTTCGGTAACGGTGTTCTTGGAGACATGGGTAGCCATTTAATTGATCTTCCCTATTGGGCACTGGAGCTTAAACGTCCCTCAAAGGTGAAATCCGAAGGCACGGCAGAGGACGGAATCGCTGCCCCTCCTTCACAAATCGCTACTTGGCACCATCCTGAAGCAAGTGTAGGAGCCGGGGAAAAGGGGGAAATTGATTTGATTTGGTATCATGGACCAGAGGGAATTAAAACAATGGTCGAACGACTCCAGCCAAAGCTTGGGAAAGACACAAACATATCGAAGTGGCATATCGGAGTCGCTTTTGTAGGTGAAGAAGGTGTTATCGTTTCTGATTATGGAAAAATTGTTCTGAGCCCAGGATCCAAATATAAAGATTATAAAAAACCTGCGCCCTCAATTCCAAAGTCCGTAGGCCATTATAAAGAATGGCTCAATGCTTGTAAGGGAAAAGGAAAAAGTTTATGTAACTTTGATTATTCTGGTGCACTTATTGAACATAACCTACTTGGCAATCTGGCACACAGAGCGGAAGTCGGAAAAGAGTTTGAATGGGATGCAGAGAAGTTCAAAATCTCAAACGATGAGAAGGCCAATGAACTGCTTTCGAAAGAATACCGAAAGGGTTGGGAAGTATCCTAAAATTAACCTCTTAGATCGAATAGATAGGCCATTAGGTCTGCTATTTCTTTCTTAGTTAGGCTCTGCGCAGTTGGAGGCATCAGACTCCCTATTTTCTCAATACTATCAATATCATCTTTTGAAATTCGATGCATGACGCCACTTGCAAAATCTCTTAGCAGGATCTTATCTTTTTCTCTGCTAGCCTGCTCGTATCCTTGTAAGGTTTGAGATTTTTTAGTCACTACACGAGTTAATGAAAACCCTTCCTTTACCTGAAGAGTTGGCCACATCACTTCGGTAACAATTCTCTCAAAAGGCACACCGCTACCCAATGCCGAAAGGTCAGGCCCAATAACTCCTCCAGTATCAGCAATTTTATGACATGCAATACATCCAAGTTTTGCTGATTTAAAGATTTCTGCTCCCCTATTAGAATCACCTTCTTTACCAAGTTTGACGAATTCTCTGATATTCGATTTGGTGTATTCAATTTTGGGCAATGGGATACCTGCTAATTTATCAAGACTTGATGAGAGTTCAGGACTTATAAGTCCTTTGGCTATCCAGGTTTGCCTAATTAAGTTTCCCTTTTCTTTATCTATATTCGATCTCAGTAATTCTTCTGCCATCAGCTCCATAGCTCCATTTCTAGAGGCTACTGAATCAAAAAGCTTTGAAAGTTTTTTTGAATCTAAATTCTGGTTCAACGCACGAACTGCAAGTTTAATACCGTCAGAGACATTCATACTAACGACAGCCCCTATTGCCTCTAGCTGACATGGGTCACTTGAATCACTAGCTATTTTATTGCCTAAGTTGAGAGCTTCTTGACCTCCTATTATACCCACAGCACTAAATGCAGAAACTCTCAATACACTATCAATCTTAGAATTTTCAGCAATTTTTAAGACTTTTCCAACTAATTCCTCAACTTCCCAATTCCCAATTAAATCAATCGCCGCTCGTTTAATCTTATTATTTTCGTTGTTCAATAATTTATTTAGGAACTGGTGCACCTCGAAATTAGGTCGTTTCTTATCCTTAAGAGCAATCAATACTTCCGGAGCCAGGCTGTTATAGTCTAACAGAAACTTAATATCATCATCATTACCAAGAATAGCCAACGTTTTTAGAAGATTAGATACTGTTTTCTGATTAACATTTCCATTAATGATAATTGCGCGAATATCTGAAATGATAGCTTTCGAATCTGACTGACTTAAAACAGATGAAAAACCAGATTGGTAGTCTTCGATATCCAAATTACCATCTCTGAATGCAGGCACCCATAATGACTTTAAATGGTGTACTGCCTGAGAGAATGCATAATCAATCCACTTATCCCTGGGAGATTCAGCCACTGCAGCAGCAACTAAAATTGATTGTGGACTAGATATTTGCGCACAAGAAAGAACCACCTCCATTCTGACTCTAGAGCTCTCATCTCTCGCCAAGCTCAATAATAAATCCTGATAACCTTCAAGTCTTTTTCCCCATCTCCCAATCACCCTAGCCGCATAAGCTCTGACCCTATGGTCTTCAGAATTCATGTTGGCGAGAACGATTTGTTCATCGGGAAGACTCAAAAACTCACAAAGTGAAAGAGCCTCCAGTAAATCTAATCCTTTACGAGAGGATATCCATTCACGTAAAATCTTAATAACTTTCGATTGATCCTTGCTGGATAAAATTTGCTTTGCTTTAAGTCTAGTCCATCTCTCCGGTGATGCTAACTTCTCAACTAATTCCTCTTCAGATAAACTAATAAGTTTAGGATCTTTCAAAGGTCCTTTCTTGGGCGTAATTCTCCATATTCTGCCATGCGTTTTGTCTCGATCAGGATGTCTGTAAAAGTCATCCTGATGACACGTCAATGGATTATACCAATCCACCACATATATAGCTCCATCAGGTCCAACCTTAACATCAATGGGCCTAAAATTTCTGTGACTGGAACGAATAATAGGCTCTCTCCAATTGACTTTAAATCCTGCTCCGTCAGAGGAAACCGCAAATCGACTGACTTGATTTTTTTTATAATCTCCAATCAGAAAATCGCCCGCCATTTCAGCAGGTAAATTACTTGCTCCCAAACAGTCAATACCACAATAGCCTCCAGGCTTACCAATACGAGGCAATCTCAATCGTCTTTTTGCCGGTATAGACGCAGGGGTCAAATAAGATACGCCACCGGCTCCATCAATCACAAATGATTGCCCATAATCATCAAAAGCAACTCCCCATGGATTACCGGGACCCATAAAATCATCTAACAAAGGATCAAGTTTAAGCTCGTCAGGTCTTAACCTGTAAACTCCAGCCTGAAATAGTGATGAAACACCAAAAGGGGTTTCCACTCGAGACTCTACCCCATCACCCTGACAAAACCATAGCTCTCCACCAGGTGACCAGGCAAAACAATTCATAGTCTGATGTGAATCCCCATTTCCAAAACCACTTAACAATAGTTTCTTGTTACCATCCCAATCGAAATGCAGTAATTCAGTATTGTGTCCCACATAAACACCATCAATACCGACCTCCATTCCAGTAGGAATGTTAAGACCACTAGCAAAAACACTTGATATGTCAGCAGCCCCATCCCCATTTTTATCTTCAAGCATTATAACCTTATCATTAGGCATAACTCCAGGTTCGATTTGAGGGTAAACATCCGAACACGCAACAAACATTCTACCTCTAGCATCCCATCGAACTGATAACGGATTGGCAATGCCATGACTTTCGTCTGCAAAGAGGTTAACCTCAAAACCATCTAAGACATCAAAAGCATCGAGTTCTTTTTTAATATTTGCTTCCCTTGAACCTGTCTTGTTTGGAGAAGGAGATGGAGTGTTCTTTAATCCCTTCTGAATATTTAATTCTGCAATCTCTATTAATTTTGGAAACAGCTGCCACTCTTCTTTAAATGAGGGAAGCCCTTCAGCTGCATTAGAAAATATTCGCTTACTATCATCACCAAAGAGACATTTCCAGTTTGCAGGCCTCCAATAATCATACCAAAGGCGGTGCTTCTCTTTGACCGAAAGCACAAGATCCATTGGCGGTTCAATACCCAACTGTTTAACAAAATTACTTTTTATAAATGGTATCCCTTTTTTTGAGGCAAGAGACGCGATCGCCTCTGTATAAATATCAAGATACTGATCATCGGCAGATTTCCACTCAAAATCTGAAGGCGCTAGAATAATCAACTTTCTGTTATCCGAATTTAGAAAATCAATAAGACTCTCATATTTCTCCGAAAAATCTTTCAATCCCTCCTTGCCCTGAAGTGATTCAATCTTACCAAACTGACAAATAATTACGTTTGCACCTACTCTTTTTAATTGCTGATTAAGATCACCAAAAGCTTCTTTCCTCCATCTCTCACGAACTGTACTTTGAAAATAAACAGTGTCCCCTTCCCAAGCCAAATCTCTGAACTTGATGTTAAGGTCTTTATAACGATGTGTAATTGCAGCCTCTAATTTTCCTTCCTTCTGCATTCTTACGAGATCAGTTCCACCAATAAAGGCAACCACATCTCCATCCTCTAATTGAAGAGGTTTAGCGAAAACAGAGGAAATAAAAAACGAAATTGAGAAAAGCCTAATTAACATAATAAAAATCGGTTTAATTCTTCTTATCAAACCATTATAAAGTGCAATTTACATATTATAATTCTCGAAAGTCGGGTCAAACCTTTTCCAAATTTTAAGATTACCTATCTTTAAATGGGAAAAGGCTAATCAAAGGTAGCCACTTTTACCCATTCACCTAATTTTGAAGATTCGAGTGAAGCATCAGTAAACAATTGAGCCTTGAGCCCATCAATTAAATTAGGGGAATCCACCTCTAATTGCGACTTACCTGACATCACTTCTCGTAGAGCAGGAATTACCCATTTTTTAAAACGGTTGCCGATATCAAATCCTCCTGGACTGACCTCTTTAATTACTTCAACTGAATTATCTGGCTTTCCTAGAGTGACTTTTCCATGAAAACGATCAACGGTCAAAGATGCTTCACTACCATGGAGTTCAAGTTCCGGTACAAGCCCCCTTCTTAAAAAAGGAGCATGTGAAAGAATAATCGAACCAACTATTCCATTTTCAAATTCCCAGGCAATACTTGCATAATCAACGGTATTACCTTTTCTGGCTTCTTTGCCCTCAATTTTTGTTTCTCCACACTCAAGAGCTTCACTTAGGTTTACATTACCCAAATCAAATTTTGCAGGTGTAATAGTGTCTGCATGAGCTAGCACCTTAACGGCATCTTTACCGATTATCCACCTGACTGTGTCATACGCATGAGAACCTACATCCGCAATCGTGCCAGAAGATGAGAGTTTGGGGTCATCTCTCCAGGTTAATGCCATATCCAAAGGCCTTGGATTATGCCAACGATAAACCACTGCCTTAACATCTCCTATGGCTCCACCTTGAACCAATTCTTTGGCAGCTACAAATCCTGGTGACCACCTAGTCCACAAAGGAACGAAATGCGCGAGTGTTTTCGCATCGAGATACGCTTTTGTCATCTCTCTTGCCTCATCAGAATTCATCCCTAATGGTTTTTCACAAAATACATGTTTGCCGGCAGCAGCAGCAGCCATTACCGCCTCGTGGTGAAACGCATCGGGAGTCCCCACAACGACGTAATTAACGTCAGGGTGATCTATCACTTCACGCCAATTATCCGTAACAAGATCAGCGCCATCTTCGTCAGCGGCTTTTTGAAGAGGTTCTTTTCTTCTAGCACAGAGAGCCACCATTTTGACTCCATCACATTCACGCATTTCTGCTCGGTAGGGCTCGCCAATATAACCAGTAGCCCCAAGGACACCGACACCTACCGAATAATTATCACTACTCATCTTTTATCTCTTTACTGAAATATCTTTAAAAGCAATGACCATTTTATCTCCACTGTGAAGTTGAAAACCAATGAACCCTTTGTCCAGCCTTTTAGCTTTCTCATTATCAATTACCTCCGATGCAATTTTACCATTAATGGTGAACCACAACTTATTTTTTTTGGCATAAACAATAACTTCATTCCAATCTCCTTGCTTAGCATCCTCAGGCCTGAAAGCATTTTTAATATCTTCAATCTCTTTCTTACCATTTTCTTTAATAGTCACTCTGTGCCCCCTTTTTGCTAAATAGTCGCCACGATTATTTTCATGAAAGTCCCAAGCTCCAAGAACCTTATCTCCAATCCCAACATGCCCAATATCTGCATGATAACCATGCAACCTACTTGCCTTACCTTTCACAGGATGACTTCTTACCTCAACACCTGTGTTACCTTCGTCACTAATGAACTTATATGAAAACTTCAGCTCAAAATTCCCTAACTGATCATCGAACATTAAATAAGACTCCTGACCTTTACCTCGTCCTATAATTTGCTCATTTTCCACTGTCCAATTGGCTGCTTGAGATGATGGTCGACATTTCCAACCTTCCAATGTTTTACCATTAAAAATTGAACTATAGCCCTCATCTGAAAAGCAAAGACCATGAGTTAGGCAACAAATAAAAAAACAATAGATTATTCTCATAATTTAATAATAATTTATTTATTATCCACAAAGCAAGGCTAGCATCATAACTTATTTTAATTAAAATCGATTAAATGAATAATGAATC
>PAHQ01000109.1 GCA_002705125.1 Verrucomicrobiales bacterium
AAATCTGTTCCTACGAAATGACTGACTTTTGGTTCCATTTCTGGGTTATACATCGTATCAGTTAGGTCTCTAACAAGCACAACGTTCTTGCCATTTTTTGCTAGCTGACGCAAACCAAAGGGACGCCCTAGAACACACATGTTTGTATGAACCCCCACTACCATTACGTTTTTTATATCGTGTGACTCTAATATATTCCAATTCTCTTCACCACTGTCAGTAATATAATCTTTTGATTCATCAATTTTTATTGATTCTATCTGACGAACCCATGGGGACCTTGGGTTCTTACCCAGAGATTTTAATTTTTTTTCCCACTCTAAATGTTCTTCCTCTGTATCATCTTCACCTCCGTCAGAATGATCAATAGGATAACCGGCTTGTTCCTCAATTTCATCAATCCAATGCAACCATTCATTGATCCCTTGAGGTAAATTTTCTGAAGTTTTAATTTTTAAACTTCGCTTTCTAGAAACTGAATCTTTATAATAATTCATACATGAGGAAGGCGCATGAATGATTACTGCACCACTGTTTCTCATATCGTTTACGAACTTATTAATCCTAGGGGCTAACTGCTCAACCCTTTTGACTGCATTATAACAATGGTGAGAGTCCCACATATCACAAACAATTACTGCTGTGTGTTGGCCTTCCCATATTTCACGCTTCACGCGAAGATTAAATCCATTATCACTACTTTCTCGGTCACGAAGATCAACGCTAAAAATCTCAGCTTTGACAGAATAATTTAATCCAAAATAAATGAGAATTGCTGCAGCGATGTTATTCATATCAACATTCTATCTATTCATTAAAAATATTTAAATAAAAAAACCTGACACGCTAAACGCATCAGGTTCTCTTAAATTAAAAGTTAAATAAAATACAACTTAGGCAATTTCCTGAGCATGAAAATCACACCAATCTTCTAAGTTGTTTAAATTAATTGCATCAAGAATTGATCCATCATCCTCAACGCCACTTGCACTAAGAATACTTTTACGTGTATCGTCATCATGATTATATCCTACGATACTATCATTTAGTGATTTAACAGCATCTGCATCAAGCGCTCCACCCTTTTGGTCAAGCACCCACTTTTCAAGCTGTGGATAAGTAGGCTTACTTTCCATAAAGCTTGAAAAAGCTTCTTTATCGATACCAATTCCATCAAGAACCATCTGATCATATCCAGCACCTATTGCAGGATAATCATCATGTAATTTGCCTGCCTTATCTAAGGAAACCTTCTGCCACAACCTTGGCAAATGTAATACTCCGATAGGACCTGCGATACCTGAACTTATTAAAGGGATAATTTTACTCATAAATGATAATATAACAAAATACGGAGTAACTCGGAAAGGTAAAAATCAAACAATTGTAAATTTATTAGTCTATTTTTTTGACTCTAATTTCAAGAAACTACTNGTTATTTTGCCTTTTGATTTAGTTGGAAAGGTCCTAACTATCATAGTCTCAACAAACCAATCTCCTTTGATTTGTTGTATACTATCTACTTCGAAGGTTTTAATTATTTTTCTATCGCTGTTATAAGCATTCATCTTAACAAGCGTTCCGCTTCGATGAGAAACCCAAACATCAACAATTGAATAGCTTTCTTTCTTCGATGGATTTATGCATCTGATTTTCCATGCCGCCCCCCCCTTAGCTTTATCAGTTGACAATAGAATAGGGTTTGGCCAATGGAGAAACCTCATGGCTATATCATCATAAGTTATATCAGTTCCTCGAATCTGATCCGCAAATTGATGGTTTTCCAAATTAGTTGTTTCTCCATTAAAAGTTCGCTGAACCATATGTTTATCNTCAAGAAAACTAAGTTTGATTATTTCATCAACCTTTTCANTTGATTTATTATTTTGGAAAAATTCAAAATAAATTAANTTTGAACTAAATGAAACNTTAAGAGGAATCATCTTGAACCCAATTCTCCTAGGCCTAATCTCACCTCTNAAAAANANNGTTTTATCCGGATACGCATACTTTACTTGTGANAGTATTTTAACAGCATGATTNACNTTATCANTAGAANCACTGTTTGTNGAAGNGAACCCTGTTGATATGTTTATAAAATAAANAAGGAAAATNAANATATAGTTTATCATTNNGATATTTAAGTGGTCNCTTTATACGACGATTTANGNNTCAATTTAATTCAAAATTAAAAATGAAAAGAATAAATAATATTATTATTTCGGTCCACTATGGAAATTATCATGCCAAGTCAACAACATATAATTAAGAAATTTTAAATTAAATTGAGTTTGAGTGTGGACCTTATTTTTTCTGCAGTGTAAAAAATAGAATATAAACACNAATTTCTTTATCNTTAAAATTACAACTTTAAATAAAAATGAGTCTGCGAGAGCATCTTCGTAANATTCTTCCCGAGATATTACCCCCTGCCCCTAAAAGCGCAATCAAGGGGACTGAACTAATTGAGTTAGTAAAACTCAAGCTTGATGAAAAATACAGTGACGCCACTCTACGATATCATTTTTCTATAATGTCATGTGATCCAAGCTCCCCTATAGCCAAGGTTGAACATGGACAGGGTTACTATTTGAGAACAAACACTCTCAACTCAATGAAGAGTGCAAGACATATGATCACAAATAGCCAAGGAAATTTTGGTGATGTATTTGGATACACCGCATCAAATGAGGCGATACTAAGGGCAAATAAATTTAGAGCAATTGTAGCTCAATGCCTGAAAGCAGAGGGTAAATTTCCCTTCAACTTAGAAAACACCTTTGGNGAAGAATCCGAATATGAAGATTTATGGCGTTTTCCAGACCTCATATCAGTTTCTTGGAAGGCAGGATTGAACAATAAAAGGTCTGAATTAGATGAGGATATGCTTCATCTNCAAAAAAGTTTTGGGTCACAGCCATTTACTTTGAGAAGCATTAAAATGAAACTTGAAATAAGAGAGGACTCATACAGAGAAGACTTTTTCCAATGCCTTAGTAATTCTAGATGGGCTCATTATGGCGAATTAGTTATTGCTTCACCTATGCAAAACCTGAATTCAATTAATGATTTAAGGGAACTTGGGCAAGAATTTGGCATTGGAATTACAAGCTACGGCATGAGCAAAGAAACTCTAGACGACTTACCCGAGCCTGGTGCGATACAGCACTTTTCTGAACGAGAAATTGAAGNCTTGTTCGGTTTGATATCTTATCAAAAAATTTCAGAGTCCAGACCGAGATCTGAGTTAGCTTGGGAACAGGTCAGTCAACTTAGAAATTCTAATCAAGAAATTGAAAGTATGTTCAAATGGCTATCTGAAAGCTTAGAACAAGGAAAAGTCCTTAATTTTGATCCCAAAGTAAGAGAAAACAAATCCATCTCAGAAATTGTTATGGATTCTTAAGGTAACTCCATAAAAACAAACCTCCAGANATCCTTGGNTTTTTCTGATACTTGGGACTATTGACNTTTCTTGGAAAGAAAAGAATATTTACATTATGGTGAATTCTTACTCGCTCCTAATTAAAATTATTATTAAAAAAATTTTATTAATATCAATTGTATCAATTGCAGTTGGGCAAAATACTCCTGAAGAAAATAAGTTNCCTAAAAAGTTTGATTCATTAAATGATAATCAAAAAAATCAATTAATAGTACTTCTTAGGGATGCTGCAAAATTAGTGAATGGAGTCAGAGTACAAGAATCCCTTGAAAAAATCATTTCTGCAGAGGACATAGTTATTGATTACGCACCATTATTAAATTTAAAAGGCGCTGCGTATACCAAAATTAGAGATTTTGANAAAGCTCAATCNGNATTTGCAAAAGCATTAAAGATTGAACCGAAAGGTGTAATGACAAGTTTTAATCTTTATGAAATGTATTTTGTGAAGAAACAATACAAAGAAGCGGAAACTTCTTTTAAAAGTTTTCTTAANTTAAATAAAGATATCCCCGAATCGACGAGTGTCTTAGTGAAATATAAAATATTAATTTGTGCACTAAAGCAAGGAAACCCAGATCAGGCTAAGTCAATACTTGATCAATTCGATTTCCTAGATGATCACCCTTTATTCTATTATGGAAATGCAGCTATGCATTTTCAAAATAATGATGTTAACGAAGCTAATTCATGGCTAATAGCAGCAAGTAAAATCTACAAACCAGCAGTCAATGATTTATATAAAGACTCATTAATTGAGGTGGGCTGGATCGAAAACATTGAGTAGTATTTTTGACAAGCTTCAAAATTTATAAACCTTAAAGCATTCTATGAAGCCTGAGGAAAAATCCTCAGGTCTTTTTTTTATCCATTTTGAAACCATTTTGATTTTAAAAAAACCTATAGTTTCAACTTCACTATACGGCCAATTAAATGGACCACTGTGTTCACATNTGAACAAACTAATGAATTCCCAACCTGTAGAAGCAGTTGGTTCGATTTTAGAAATTTTATTTAATTTTGATTCTATTCCTAATTCTTCATTTAATTCTCTAATAGCAGCGCNTTCATAATCCTCACCCGCATCTAGGTGGCCAGATGCACTAGAACCCCAAAGTCCAGGAGAAGTATCCTTTTGCATGGATCTTTTTTGTAGAAGGATCTCATCATTTCGATTTAATACGAATACATGTATAGCTCTATGAACAAGTTTATCATTGTGGACAGAATCCCTATCGGCCTGGCCAATTATAGAATCATTATTATCTACGACATCAAAAANCTCTTCACTAGACTGAGGTTTATCTTTTAAAGGATTGTTATCATGTAATCTCGCCATACCTATCCACTGGTGAATACTTAACTCTTCCGATCGTGCAGTGACATTTATATCGAGCATTTCACAAATATCATCCCAAGATAGAGTTCCTTTTTTTAATCGTTTTTTTATTTGTTTTCTTCTCTCGCTGAAACCAGAAAATAATACGTTCCTTAAAACATTATAGTTATGAGGTTCATATTCATTGGTATTTAATAATTCAAATTTTACCACCGCAGAACTAACACTAGGGCGTGGAATAAATGGTAAAGAATCACATTCAATAATATTCTTAACTTTCCATCTGCTCCCTATCAATACAGTATTTACACCATATGCTTTAGTCCTGGGAACAGCACAGTACCTTTCTGCAACTTCTTTTTGTAACATAAAAACACAAGATGTAACTGGCGTTGGAAAGGTTAGAAAATTTCGAATGATTTCGCTTCCAGACGAATAAGGAAGATTACCAATAACTTTGACTTCTCCATCCAAATAAAAATTACGTAGATCAAATTTTACAGCATCTTCATTAATGATTTCAACGTCATCACAACCATCAAAAATTATGGATAGCAATTGTGAAATATTATGATCAAATTCAATTAATATTAGCTTTGTTACTTTATTAACAAGAAATTGAGTCAATGCACCGAGACCTGGGCCAACTTCAATTAGTATGTCATCGTNATTTAATGACAAGGAATCAACGATTTTTTTNGACAACTCATTATCTCTTAAAAAATTCTGTCCAAGAGCTTTATTTGGCTTAATTTCATATCTCTTAAGAATTGGTTCAATATTATTAACCGAATTTATATAATTGAGCCCTTCGACACCTGAACCTTTTAATCTATTTAAATCCATTATTTATACTTTGAAATTTCAATGGTTTTTATTCATTAGCATTTAGAAAAAAAAGGGGAACCCATAGTAATGATAAATCTACCAACAAAAATTACTGTATTAAGAATTTTACTCACTCCAATAATTTTTTTTCTCATATTCAATTACAANCAAAGCATCAGAGATAACTTCAATCAATCACCATACTTTTATTTATTACTGGTAACATTTTCAATTGCCATCATAACTGATGCTTTAGACGGCTACGTATCTAGAAGGCTTAATCTAATTAGTAGAATTGGTACATTTCTTGATCCTATCGCTGACAAAATTCTTATATTTACCACCTCTGCAGCATTAACTTTCATAGACTGTGGAAACCCATTGCCAATTTATTATACAACTTTAATCTTCGCACGTGAGATAATTCAAATTTCTGGAGCCATAGCCATAGGGTCAATTGCTGGCGACATAGAAATAAAGCATCACATAATAGGAAAAGTTGCCACCATGATGCAAGTGATCATTATTTATGGTTCTCTTTTAATAAGATCAGAATCAGTTGTTTTTTACTTTTCAGCACTTACAAGTTTCTTTTCTATAGGTGCAGCAATACTGTATATCTATAACGGTCTCATCCAATTACCNAACAACCCAAATGCAGTCCCTACAAAATAATAGAACAGTAGCTATAGTCGGTCGACCAAATGTAGGGAAATCTGCCATATTTAACAGATTGGCAGGGAAGAGAATCTCGATAGTTCATGATGAACCAGGAGTAACTAGAGATAGAATAACCGCATCTTGTGAATTATTCCCTCCTNCATTTAATCTTATCGACACTGGAGGAATTGGTTCAAATCCCGACGACTCATTTAATTCTATTATTCAACAAGAAGTAGATATTGCTATGGAAGCGGCAGATTTAATATTATTTGTTGTTGATGCTGTCGATGGTCTGACTCCAGTTGATCAGGAAATTTCTTCTTATCTAAGAAAATCAGAAACCCCAATTTTTCTTGTTGCAAACAAAGTAGACGAACATAGAAAAATTGGACTAATTGATGAATTTTCATCACTTGGATTTGACCGAACCTTTGCTACAAGCGCAGCACACAACATTGGTATAAATGAACTTGCTCAAAATGTTAGCTCANTCCTTCCTGATAAAATTATTTCAACNGAAACAAATAATAAAAAATTAAAAATTGCACTTGTAGGACGGCCGAATGTTGGCAAATCCTCTATTATTAATTCTCTTCTTAATGATTCCAGAACAATCGTTAGCGATATCGCTGGAACAACTAGAGATGCTGTGGATGTACCATTTTCACACGGCGGAATTGACTACACATTAATAGACACAGCAGGACTCAGATCTAGAAATAAACAACGCACTTCAGTCGAGGTCTTCAGCGGAATGAGAACAAAGTCAAGTATAAGAAGAGCTGACATCTGTGCACTCGTCGTTGATTCCGCGCAAGGCCCCACTTCTCAAGATAGGAAAATTGCAAACCTTATAAGCGATGCAGGTTGTCCCTGCTTAATCATTGGGAACAAATTTGATCTATATCATCCCACTGCAGCTAAAAGCGACAGGCTAGAATCAATTACTGAAGATATCACCGAACAATTATTCTTTCTACCATATGCACCCATTGTTGCCATGTCAGCTAAGACTGGTGAATCCGTAAGTCGACTATTTTTCGCAATTGAACANATCCGTAAGGCATCATGGTCACCANTAAACACAGGTTCTCTCAATAGACTTTTACATGACTCTCTTCTTTCCCACCCTCCACCGTCGGGCAAAGCTGGAAAAAGATTTAAACTTCTTTATGCAACAATGTCTAAATCCAGTGAACACTATAAGGCTATACCTGAGGCAAATTTCATATTATTTTGNAATAAAAAAAGCCTTCTACCTAATAGTTATGAGNGNTATCTAGAAAATAAAATAAGAGAACAATCTCCTTATACAGGTGTGCCTATAAAATTTATTTATAGAGAGCGAGAATCAAGAAAAAAGAAATGAAAGTCATAAACTTCGCGCTTTAATAAATCGTAGTAAATAAAAAGAAACTAGAAAAACACCAGCAGTAAGACCAATAAGATTTAAAATANCCCGCCCATTTAATTTAAAAGATTCTTTTGTGCTAAATTGAAATGGTTCAGAGGGTGCAGAAAATTCATTATTCTTGTTTTTTGATATAACTCGGATCGTATATCGTCCACTTGGGCTTAACCCTTTAATTAGTGCTTTAACTTCAGATCCATTTTGTGATATCGTTAAATAATCATCATCTAGTTCTATCCAATGAAATTGGATCAAACCTTNCTCTTTATTTAGACGATGCACTCTTGTCTCAACAACGAAGTTAAGCTCTTCAGNTTTTTTATCCCACGAAANTTCAACCTGNTGTTTTCCGGTTTTAATGACTTTGATGTCTTTTACTGTAGACAATTCCGTTGAAACATTTCTTTCTGTTTCAACATCTAGCAATAAACTCTTAGGATAAGAGTCTTTTAAATTTAGTTGGTTTTTTGGCAGTTTCTTGGAGTTAGAAGCTTCGGGCCGTTTAATAGCATCTTTAATATCAAGTTTAAACTTTATATAGGATTCTTTATTTTCCCAATTAAAACCAATTGAACAATTTTTTAATCCTATATCTTTGGCAGAATAAGATAGTTTTATTATTTTTATGTCCCCGGGTTTTATATTCACTGTCTCAGAATCTGTTTCATTAAGTTTAAAACCTTCAACTAAATTGATCGACACATCAACGGGCAGGCCTCCTGAGTTAGTTATAGGTATATCAAATATTAAGGCTTCACCTATCCTAGAATTCGCTGAAATAAATTTCTTATTACCATTAATAATAACATAAGGTGGCAGCGCTCTCGCCGTGACCTTCAATGATCTAGTATATTGTCCATTATTTAGGAATAACTCAGATTCATATTCGTTAGGATGTGAATTCTCAAGACTAATATCTAAACTCTTAGTTGCTCCGGCTGATAATCTGATAAGTTTTTGAAAATTTAATACCCCTTGTTCTCTCTCATTAATATTAATAGTTATTTCCTCATCCAAATTATTAGATAGAGCGATTTGTGATGACCTATAACTTCTGCTCTCTAATTTTTTCAGAACGATATTTTTTGAACTTAATTGAAAGGGCTCAGTTACGAGAGCACTTAGATTAACTTCTTTTTGAATAGCGCCAGAACTAAGGATTAATTTTTCACGAATGATACCAATGCTATCTTCAGAATTGAATTTTATTGGGATAGTAAACGATCTATTAGGAAGAAGCTCTATTTCCTGAATTTTATCTAAATAGGAAAATTTAATAAGTTTATTAGTAGAGATTTTTATTACATTAGTGGATTCATTTTTTAGCTCTAATTCTTTTATTACTGTCTTATACATTCCAACTCTTCCAAAATTAAGAATATCTGCAGTTGAGAATTTGGGAGCGGGCTCTATTATTTGAATGCTGATTTTAGATGGTGATGAATATTTTCCTCCCCTAATTCGCGCCCTGTAAGTAAATTCATCAGAAATTGCGGTATCGTTCTTAGGAACGTATCTCAAACTTATTGAATCCCCTAAATATCTTATCACATCATTTTTAATTACTTTTCCGTCAGCCGTGAGTAAATCGCCATTCTTTGGCATATCAAAGATTGAAAACTCAAATACATTTATTCCATTTTTAGCAGTCGCAGACAAAGACACTTCTACGCTCCCTTGCCTTTCAACCATATGGCTAGATGACGAAGCAACTGGACCGATTCCCTTGGGCAACTTTACGTCAGCTTGTATATTAAATATAAAAACTAGATAAAGAAATATCCAAACATGTTTGAATAATTTTTTTATCATAAATTGTTTGAAAATCTCAGCATCAATAACATCTCGAAAAGACCTTCTTAATTTGGCAATCAACAGAAAAATGATATTAACTCAATGAACATAACCTCTGTCTTAATAAAGACAAAGCACACATTGAAACTTTTTCCTTAAAGCTAATTCTATCAGTTTCAAAAATCTTTTTTAGCACCAAAGTCTCTTCGCCCTTGGAAGCCAATCCAATAAAAACTGTACCAACAGGCTTATTTGGACAACCTCCACTGGGACCAGCGATACCAGTTACTGCTATCGCATGATTAGAATGAGATTTCATAAGGGAACCTTCTGCCATTGATATTACGACTTCTCGACTCACTGCTCCGTGAGCTTGTAAAAGACTGTTTGGGACATCAAGGACCCTGTTCTTAAAGGCATTAGAGTAGGTAATATGACCAATATTAAAAACACCCGAAGCCCCGGGAACATCAGTTATTAAGCTTGAAATAAGACCTCCTGTACAAGATTCTGCCACAGATACTGTCTCTCTCATTAATAACAGAGTTTTTACAATAAACTCTTGAATTGAGTTTATTCCATCTCCCAAATAATAATCTTTAAGAGATTCTGTGACTCGTTTTTCAGCATCGAGAACAGCTGAATTTTCACCAATACATCTAAATATTATACCACCGGGTTTAATACAATATCCATACTCGACTTGAGGATCATTTAAATCTAAAACATCATCTATTCTTGATGCTAATTCTGATTCACCTAAACCAGAAAAAAATAGATTTTTACATTCTATTAAAGAGCCATCATTGTGTATGATAATTTTTTTCAAAATTGGCTCAACACTATCTGTAAACATTTCATTCAATTCTCGGGGAGGTCCAGGCAACAAAAAGATATGAAATTTCCTGCCACTAATAGATTGTTTTAAATATATCCCTGGCGCTGTTCCATTATTATTGGTCAATGCGACAGCTCCACTTGGAATCATCGCTTGTTTGGAATTAATGTTTCGCATCTTTGAACCGTTAGATTCAATTCGCTTCCTAATTTTTTCAAGAATCTGCACGTCTTCTTCTAATTCAAGAGCAAGTAATTCAGCCGTCATCTCTTTCGATATATCATCAGGAGTTGGACCCAAGCCGCCCGTTATTATGATAATATCAGAGCGCTTAATTGCCTCCGCCAAAATTGTCTTAATGATTCCTCCATCTGGAACGGCAGTTTGTCTTTCAATTTTTAATCCAAGAGAGAGGAGCTTCTGACCCAAGTGAGAAACATTGGTATTTATTACCTGGCCTAACAATAGCTCGGATCCAGTATTAATTACTTCAACCCTCATATCTTACAATCATTCATCAATCGAAAGCTCAAACGTTAAGTCCTTGGCATCAGACCATAAGTCTTCTAGAGAGTATGTACTCCTTAAATCATTATGAAAAACATGAACGACTACATCTACATAATCTAAAACAAGCCATAAGCTCTCCGGCGACCCTTCTATTGCTCGCGGACTGACTGAATGTTTGTTTTGTATATCTTTATCAATGTCACGTCGGAGCGCTTTAAGCTGAGGCATTGATGTTGCCGAGCAAATTACGAAATAATCAGCTATTGAAGAAATCCCATTGAGGTCAAGAACCTTTATCTTATTGGCTTTATTCTCGTGCGCGTTCCTTGCCACAGCTAATGCCAGCTCTTTACCATCTAATAAATCATTTTTA
>PAHQ01000110.1 GCA_002705125.1 Verrucomicrobiales bacterium
CTCTTGAGATCGAGTGCTAGGTTCAATCCCCCTTACTAAAAGAATTAAAATCAAAATATGGGCTCAAATTACTACCTTTCAAAACTTTCAGTCATTTCTATTTGTTTATTAAGTAATGCCTTTAGTGATGCCAAAGCTTCACTTCGAGTGGCTAAGATTTTCTCAGACAATATGGTGCTGCAGCAAGGGGCTCTTGTCCCAGTTTGGGGGGTAAGTGATCCTGAAAAAAAAGTGACTGCAGAATTTGCCGGGCAAAAGGTTGTGGTAACATCCGATGAGAGGGGAAAGTGGAAGCTGAACCTTAAGCCAATGGAGGTAAATGCCGATCCAAAGGTTTTTAAGGTATCGACTGAAAAAGAGACGGTCAGCTTTAATAATGTGGTGGTTGGCGAAGTTTGGTTTTCCGGCGGTCAATCCAATATGGGGTATAACTCCGGATCCATGGCAGGGCGTTTGGAGTTGGCGAAGACTCTTGTCTCAAAAGCTGATTACCCAAATATTCGATTCAGGAAAGTCACTGATCGTAATAGTCCAGAACCCAAAGAAGACCTAGGGGGCGGAAGCTGGTTTGTTTGTAATAGCAATTCTGTAAAGTCTTTTTCAGCTGTTGGTTTTATCTACGCGAGAAGGTTGCACTCAGTGCTCAAGGTTCCTGTTGGAGTTATTGATTGTTCTTGGGGAGGGACTCCAATTGAACCCTACATCCCGGTAGAAGCTTTCACCGGGCATCCAACGTTGGAAAAGCTATCTGATTATGCAAAGACCGGAAACCATGATGCAATCAAGAAGATGAAGGGGGGTACCTATGTGCGCAGCGATGCTTGGCTCGCCGGTGCCATTTATAATGGTAGGATTGCACCTGTGGCACCATATTCAGTTCGTGGTTTTATCTGGTACCAAGCTGAATCTAATTGTGGTACGGGCGAGGATCCCCGGGATTATTCTCATAAAATGAGGGCGCTCATTCGGGGCTGGCGGGCAGTTTGGGGTAACGATGATTTACCGTTTTACTATGTGCAGCTTCCACAGTGGAATAGCTATGCTTGGACCTATGCAAGAGAAGAGCAGCGTCAGGCCTTAGATGTTCCTAAGACTGGGATGGCTGTAACTGTTGATTTAGATTTTAATAATGACATTCATCCACCCAACAAGATTGATGTGGGAGAAAGGTTAGCCCTATATCCCCTAAAGAATGAATACAAATTTCCAATGACTGCCAGTGGTCCCATGTTTGAATCTGTTCAGACTAAAGCAGAATCGATCGTGGTTAAGTTTACGAATACGGTTGAGGGTTTAGTGGTTGGAAAGTCCAAAGTTGGTGAAGTTAATGAATCAAAAAATGATACGCTCTTCGGATTTGAATTGGTTGACAAGGAAGGGGTTTGGCATCCGGCTAATGCATCTATTAAGGATGGATCGGTTGTTGTCAGTAAGTCAGGACTAAATAACCCCAAAGCCGTTCGNTATGCCTGTCATCCTGTAGCTCCTCAGGGTAGGCAATGGAATCTTTATAATAAGTTTAAAAATAAGGCTTGGCTTCCGGCGTCACCGTTTTGCTCAGACTGGAGCCTCATGGAATATGATCCCAGTAAAAATCCGATGCCAAAGTAGGGTGTTGTTTAACGATTCTGCTCAACCTTGGTGCTAGACTCGACTTTAATACTGACGTTGCCGTCCTCGGTCTGAATATCGCCTGTATACTTTTGAAGGAGTTTGTGGGCTTCCGGATGATTGACTTTTAGCTCCTCAGCATTAGCGGCTTTATAATTTTGAGTCTCTTTTTTCCCATCCTTCTCCACCGTGTTTTCAATAGTTATACCTNGANGTCCTTTGCTGATCTTAACGTGGTTCCCGTTTTCCTTAGCATCCACCGTAGTGATTCCATTTTGTACCATAATGGAAACACTCTTTGTGTTGCCTTTGTTGCCATTGATTTGAATATTGGTCTTTCCACTAGCNTTATTNTTGGTTTCCTTTTCTGACTTTGGTGGTTCGAGAGTTTTCTTTGCCCGTTCAGCGTAAGTTTTCCCGGCCTCTGCGATCTTCATTAGCGCTTTTGTGGATCTTCTTTTTAATTTTTTGTCACTACCATTGTAATGGCCAATAATAATTTCTAATGCTCGTCTAGATAATTCTGGAGACTTGTGATTAGTTGCTCTGGTGAGAGCAGGGATCGCAGCCTTTCCTAAATTAATGAGTTCTTTGGNGGNNGNTTCGCGCTNTGAAAAATCNTTATCATNAAGNCNNTTAATCAGANCNCTNATNTTATTNGTNTTTTTATTTTCCTGTTTTTTTTCTTCAGAAGTTNCAGGNAAAATCAATAGGGCTGCNAGCAAGCATGAGATGATTTCTTTCATAGTNAGTGATTTCTAAGTATGTAGTAATCNGAAATAATAACAATGAACAAATTATTTACTATTAATCAGTGGCTGCCTTTTTCTTTAATTGTTGTTAAAGTAAATACGAATTAACTCATGAAACTTTTATTACTCAGTCTTTTCACCTTATNNTTTATNNGNNTTNCCNATTCCTTNGAGTCGGCCCCAGACAGAACTAGGCCTAATATCATACTGATCATGGTCGATGATATGGGGTATTCTGATATCGGATGTTATGGGGGTGAAGTTAAGACACCGAANTTGGATAAAATTGCCANNGATGGCCTCAGNTTTACTCAGTTCTATAATACAGCTAAGTGCCATACGACTCGAGCTGAGCTCATGACTGGTAATTATGCCTACTCGATCGGAGACCATAACATGGAGCATGGAGCCACTTTCGGTGAGGTCTTAAGGACGCAAGGTTACCGGACTTTAATCTCCGGAAAGTGGCACCAGAAACCATTGCCTACGACTCGAGGTTTTGATCGTTATTATGGTCTTGCGGACGGTTGTTGTAATTTCTTTAACCCGGGAGTCGAAGCTCGTGACGGAGAGGGATTACCTGGACGGAAGGGGCAGAATAGGTTGAGGCGGTGGGCCATCGAAGACAATGTCATCATGGGATATACAAATCCAGACAAAGATTTTTATACGACTGATGCCTTTACCGACTACGCTATGGAACGGCTAGTTGAGTACAAGGATGAGGATAAACCGTTCCTCTTGTACCTGCCTTACACGGCGCCTCATTACCCTTTGCATGCTTGGCCCGAGGACATAGCCAAGTACAGGGGTAAATACAAGATTGGATGGGACGAGATTCGTAAACAGCGTTTCGCTAGGATGAACAAGATGGGAATCATCGGGCCAAATCATAAATTAAGCGAGCGAGCCTCAAAGGCCTGGGAAGATATCTCTGAAAAACAAAAAGACGAAGAAGATTTAAAGATGGCTGTTTACGCGGCTATGATTGATAGAGTTGACCAGAACCTTGGCCGTCTATTTGCCAAGGTGAAGGAGTTAAAAAAATGGGATAATACATTGATTCTTTTCCTGACGGATAATGGCGCCTGTCCAGAACAACCAAATACGACGCCAAACATTCCGCCAGGCCCTGTCGAAAGTTACCGGACTGTTTCAGTTGGTTGGGCTAATGCCAGCAATACCCCATACCGAAGATTTAAGTCGACCGATTACGAAGGGGGTACAAGAACTCCTTTTATTGCTCATTGGCCAGGAGTGATTAAACCAGGGATGACGGATCAGGTCGGTCATATCATTGATATATCGGCCACTTTTAGAGATATTACCGGAGCCAAATATCCAAAGATAATTAATGGAAATAAGACTAAGGATCCGGTCGGTAAATCATTGCTCCCAATTTTTCATGGAAAGACAAGAGAATCTCACAAGGAAATTTATTGGCACTTTGGAAGCGCTAATGCGGTAAGGCAAGGTGACTTGAAGGCGGTAAGGCAAGGGCGTTCAGCTTGGGAGCTTTACGATTTAAAAGCGGACCCTTCAGAGGTCAATAACCTTGCTAAGCTCAACCCTGAGAAGACTCAAGAACTTGGTAAGATGTGGGAATCCTGGAGTAAGGAAATAAAATCAAGACCTGGAAAATAAATTACATTCACAACTTCTTGTTAATCAGTTATATCGCTAACATTAACAAAACATATACTTTTAAAGATTGTCTTATAATCTAATAAAGTTTTATAAGTGATAGTGTCTGCTGGAGTGGTTTCTTCAGCTTGTTTAATTCTAAAAAAATATAATATGAAGAAGTTATTATTACTACTAACGGTTATTATCGGGTGTCATGGGGTAGCGTTTGCTGACCATCATGGCAAAACAAATGGTTCTAAGGATGTTGAAGAAATCACAAATACNGTNCTTAAAATGTATGANATGGTTAACAANAAGAANCATTGGACTNCAATGATTTCGAGNAANGGNTCNNANNAGTTNTGGTCGAGTGGTGGATTTTTNAANTTNGTNAAAAAGGNTGCAGAATTTAATGAAATCGAAAANAACACAATTAGGCCAAAGCATATAAAAGTCGTTCCTGTTGAGCCTGGCAAGGTTGCGGTTGCTATGTTTTATGCGGAGGGTTCCGAGAAGCAAGTAGGAAGGCCAGCNGTAGATCATTANATGACACGGGCGACTGTAGTTTTTGCAAAAGAGGAAGGTTCTTGGGTGATTCGTGCGATGCACTGGTCCCCTGTATCAGGTGGCCAAGGTACAAGTGGTGTAAGTACCGAGAAGTAAAATTATCAAACTAAAAGGGC
The DNA here is from genome assembly GCA_002705125.1 of Verrucomicrobiales bacterium. Taxonomy (GTDB): domain Bacteria; phylum Verrucomicrobiota; class Verrucomicrobiia; order Verrucomicrobiales; family DEV007; genus EC70. The sequence continues at coordinate 4,673 of PAHQ01000110.1, forward strand.
ACTGCCATTTGTGTGGTGGTGCCCTTTTAGNTCTTGCTTGAACTTTTTCNGAAGATGAAATATTAATCTTAGGAAATTNCTATTAATCGATATTACAAATGAAGAAGCTACTTTTTGCTTTAATAATCCTTANTGGNGGTCTTAGTGCATTTGCAGAAGAACAAACTGAAACAGAGGCCTCCCTTCCTCCAATCCCTAATCCTACCCCACCGATGATACTAGACAGGCTGGGTGAATATCGCCGGGAAGTCGTTACGGATTCTGAAGAAGCAAGGCGTTGGTTTAATCAAGGAATGGCTTTAATGCTTGGTTACAACTTTGATGGAGCGATCTCATCTTTTCGAGAAGCGACACGTATTGATCCTAACTTTGCAATGGCTTGGTGGGGTATTGGTTATTCTGGAGGGCCAAATCAAAATAATCCAGGTATCGATAAACCGAAAGATCAATGGTCGTACGCTGCGTCACAGAAAGCATTTGAACTTCGTGAACGAGAGAAGGGCGCTAACAAAGCACTCATTGAAGCTTTGGTACATCGTTATACATTTCCTGTTCCAGAGGATCTTACTGCACAAAATGAGGCGTATCTTTCCGCAATGGATAAAGTTATCGAAGAGTTTCCGTTGGACCCTGATGTTGCAGTTTGGAAGGCAGAGGCAATGATCTGTATGCAACCTTGGAATTATTGGACTCTGGAGGGAGACCCCGTCGAAAAGACTCCCGAATTTCGAGCCATTCTTGAGAGAGTCATGCGTCACCACCCTAATCATCCTGCGGCTAATCACCTTTACATTCACACGATGGAATCCTCCCCTTGGCCAGAGCTTGCTGAACCGGCTGCGGACAGGCTCGTTGATCTTGTTCCGGCAGCAGGACATTTAGTTCATATGCCGTCTCATATTTGGATGCAGACAGGGCGTTACGATGACGCTGCTAATTGTAACCGGCGTGCAGCAGCCCTCGATGATGCCTGGTTTGAGGGTGATCCTAATGCGGGAGAGTATCGTGTTTACATGGTTCACAATAGACACTTTCTGGCGTGGGCGGCNACGATGCAGGGTCGGCGTCGAGAGGCGCTTTCAGCTTCAAGAGCTATTGAAACGGAAGTGCCGCCTGCTCTCATGGAGGCATTCGCATCATTTAGTGATGGAGTCTCCTCCAGTAAGTGGCACGTCTTAGTTCGTTTTGGTATGTGGGAAGAGATACTTAAAGAACCCGCACCGCCCAAGTGGGCTTTGGTTGGTAAGGCAATGCAGCATTATGCCCGAGGGGTTGCATTCGCAAATACGGAGAGGCATGAAGAAGCCGTTAAGGAGATTGCTGCACTCAATAATGCNGTTGAGGGTTTGGTTGGTCAGGAGCGCAATATGGGAAATCAGCCAGCAAGTGAAGTCATGAAAATTGCACAGCACGTTCTCAGAGGTGAGGCATCCTTTAAAGTGGGCCGTCGTGATGAAGGGCTTAAAGAACTCAAAGAGGCTGTGGCTATTGAAGAGAAGCTTGTCTATGCAGAGCCTGTTCCTTGGATGATGCCGGCGCGTCATGCCTATGGCGCTTTACTCATTGTGGACGGTAAGTATAAAGAGGCTGAGAAAATCTTTATTCGTGATCTTGAAATTTATCCTGCTAACGGCTGGGCTTTAATTGGTTTGCGAGATGCGCTCAATGGTCAGGGCCGTCTAGGTGAAGCCAAGCACGTTGAAAAAGCTTTTCGTCGGGCGTGGGTCAGTGCCGATATTATACCGCCTGCGGCATGTTATTGTGGTAAGATTAAATAGAGTTTTAACCGTTTGCCTTACCGGGCTTGCTGTTACCGAATAGAGAAGTTATGCCGGTGATTTTATTAATGACAAGCTGACCATTCTTTTCACTACTGTTTCCAGAAAGCTTGATTGGGGTGCCAACATGATAAGCAACATTGAAACTATGGAAATCACCAAAGCTAATTTCAATGCGGACTGAAGGCTTGCCTTCAATATCAATATAAAAGACCTTCGCTTCATCAAGGTTATCGGACATGCGCAAACGCCCTTGAGCAGTGATGGTGCCTGGAGCTTTGTTGACCCAGCTTTCGAATGGACGCTCTTGAAATTCATCAAATGGGCTTCCATCAAGGCCCGGTAATGGAGTGGATGAGTTGGCGTAGGATTTTTGATCGATACCGAAATTTTGCATGAGGGCCATATGGAGTCTACCAAGTTCCTGATTTTTGGAATACCTCAAGTAACGCCCCGTTTTAAGCATGCCTCCACCCTTGCCGGCTAAAATGATCGGGATTCGTTGAGCTGTGTGATTATCACTATGACCCATTCCTGAGCCGAAGAGAACGACGCTATTATCGAGCAGTGAACCACGTCCATCCTTGTAGCTTTTGAGTCTTGTCAGTAAGGAGTCAAACTTCTCCATGTGCCAAAGACTGATCTTTAATAAAGAATCAATGTTTGAGCGGCTGAAGTTTCGAAAGAAGTGTGAGAGGTAGTGATGCTGTTTATTGATTCCAAGAAAATCAAAGATAAGTCGACTGTTACTGTTACCTAGCATGTAGCTGATGCAGCGTGTCGAGTCTGTCCAGAGAGCCATCGCTATCACATCAAGCATGGCTTCGACTTGGTCATCTAGCGTGACCGGAGTATCAGGTCTTTTTAGTGTCGAGAAATTAACATTGCTCCTAGAGCCTGCATTTATTTTCTCCAATCGCTCTTCAGTTTCTCTTAGTACTGTAAAGTATTCATCGAGCGTTTCGCTATCCTCCTTGCCGGCCTTTCTTTGCAAGGACTTCGCGTTTTCTCTGATACGGTCCAAGAGGCTGGTGAATTCTTTTCGTCTATTCGGGTCCTGAGTTGGGTTACGAAAGAGTCTATCAAAGACGAGTTGAGGGTCACTTTCGCGTGGGATAGAGTTTCCTTTCTTGTCGTAAGAAATGTAGCTGCAGCCGATTTGGTTAACAAAGAGGCCCTCGGTTGTGAGTTCGAGGGACCGGTGAGCTGTGTCTTGGCCAATCTTATCAGCAATAATCTGATCAACGGACGCGGTTTTTCTGTTACCGTGATGACCTGATAAAAATCTTCTGGTCGAATTACTGTGAGATGAAAAGCCAAAGTCACCCATGTTATCTAAGATAAGAAGGTCATCCTTGTGCTTGGTAAATGGCTTCATGAGAGGGGACATCCGAAAGTCATTTTCGGTTCCTCCGTTAATGTTCCATGAAGGTGGGTGAACACCGTTCGGTTTAAATAGGGTTACAAATCGAACTGGTGGAGTGTCTTCTTTGGAGCCAATGATGGGTTTAGTAGCCCGTGCTTCCATAAGATTAAGGAAGGGTAGGGGAACCATCGCCCCTGCACCTCTTAAGAAAGTTCTTCTTTCGATTTTCCAGCTCTTGCTCATCCTTTTATTTCTTCCCCAAATATGGTTTCTCTGAAAGGTAGGCTGTTAACGATTTCCACGAACAAATCTTTCCACGTACCGTTCTCTTTGACAATATTTTTTGTGATTCGGTCGACTGTCGGTTGATCGTTACGAGTCAATTTCCTGCACATCGCATAGGATAAGGTTCTTTCCACAGAATTACGAATAATCTTTTCTTTCTGAGAAGTCATTAAAATTTCTTTTAGCTCAGAATAATTTTTAAAAGTTTCACCGGTAGGAAGTTTGCCCGAGGCGTCAGGTAAACTTTCTTTATTTTGAATGAACTGTCCCTTCGCGTCATAGTGGTCAAGAGAAAATCCAAGAGGGTCAATTTTTTCGTGACAGCGCGCGCAGCTAGTATCGCTACGGTGTCTCTCAAACCGCTCCCTGAATGAGATTTTTTGACCTCGGGGAGATGGCTTGATTGGTGGAACGTCTGCAGGAGGCTCTCCTAGCCTAACCCCAAGAACTCGGCGCAGGAGCCAGGTTCCTCTTTGGATTGGGCCGCGGTTCATGGTGAGTATTCCTGGCATAGTGATGATTCCACCTCTCCAGGTTGCCTTCTCGAGTGTGAACTCCTCAAAAGGNGTAGTCGTTCTTTCAATACCCTTTGGTTTTGAGTGACGTTTCATCCGGCCNCGGTCTTGACCGTAGAATCCAGAGACTCCTTCATTAACAAANGTTGTCTTTGAATTGATGAGTTCAATAACAGGTCTATTTTGAGTGAATAAGTGATTGAGAAAAAGTACTGGTTGATTTCTGAGTGAATGGTGGGCGATGGGATTTTTTATTAGTTCATCAAGGTTCGAAATTCCTAACCACTGGACGGCAAAGCTTTCAGCAAGGCTTATTGCCTGAGGAGCTTTTAACATTCTCTCTACTTGTTCTGTAAGAACTTCTGCCTTTAAGAGAGAGCCGTTAACCGCTAAGGTCGTGAGTTCTTCATCGGGCCTNTCNTCCCAAAGAAANTAAGAAACTCTTTCGGCAAGTTCAAAGGAGTCGACGGGTTTTTGTTCACCCGGAAACTTTTTCATAAGAAGGCCACGATAAAGAAATTCAGGAGAGAGCATGATAGNTTTCATCTCAAATTTAAGTGCNTTTAAAAGATCTTTNCCAATTTTTCNATTTAGTGGATTAAGACTGATATTAATCTTATCCTCTGAGATTTTGCGACGCAGTGCCTTAGGGATAAAATTCTTTATGAGTGAACGAGCTTCGATTAGTGAAATTTTTTGCGGNGTCCAATCGACAGCTAAATTCTTTCCCAGTAAAAGTTCAAGTTGGGGTCTTTGCTTAGGTGCGAAGAGTTTTTCGAGAGTTGCATCAGTGAAAAAGGCATACTGCTCTAGGATGACTGAAGAAAGAGGCGCGCCGTGAGTATCATTGATGAAACCGCTGTCTCCAGGGGGGTCTTTNGGAAGTAATTTTAGAACGAGTGATTCTTCACCCGCTGCTGTCTGTTGAGCCTTGGCGANGGCTAACTTGAGATCGAACCCAAAAAGTGAGCGTAANGTGTTCCGGTACTCGGGTCCTGAGAGACGACGGGCTTTAAAGGTTCCGGGCTTAGCTTTAACATTGGCGTTAAGTTGTTGCTTATACCAATTAAGAAGCAAGGCCTTTTCGTCTNCTTTGAGTTGGGGGCTTTCCTCTGGNGGCATTTCACCGNCNCTGATTACTTCTACTACGGTTTCCCAAAGTTCATAATGCGAGTCGGCATGAGTTTGATTTTTAATCTTTGAGAAGTCCACCTCTCCATTCACTTTTTCTCCTCCGTGGCATTTNANGCAGGACTGTTCAAGGAGAGGTAGAATATCCTTCTCGAATTGAATTTTTGCGCTTANTTTATAAGTTCCACATAGGGATAATAAGAGGATACAGAACAGCNTTAAAGTTAGAGATTCTTTTCTGTGTAGCGTCGCCATCAGGATGGAGTAGATAACACTTTATAGATTACCGAGGTGGGTACAAGTTTGAACTATATTGAATTTCTCCTTGAANGTTAGTTATTNATTTCCAATCGGGATATNAAAATAATTTTCCATCTCAAGGGTCGCCATACCCCACTCCCCGAGGACATCCCATGAATCNANNTGAGTTTGAGTTGATACTGATTCNAGNCCTCTGCCTCCACGAGCAGCAGCATCGGCATCAATTTTTCCTTGGGCGAGTTTNANGTCNTAGATGAGTTGCCATTGATNCCANATGGTATTTTTGGATGGGTACACGGTTTGAAAAGCTGCTCCCCATTTTGTTTCAGGGTTGCCGTACCANCGGCCNTTNGAACTGANNAAACNAAAATNCTTTGAGGTNGATANTCCAGTATATCCAGGTCNTCCNATGTAAGGGTAGGATAGCCTNCGATTCCTTATATTGAGNACACGCTTTGCAGCTTCAATNCTAGCNTGNAAATATTGGTCTTGAGAATATTTGGTGGGNTGAGTGTAATATCTCAACANNTTNTTATAGCNTCCTCGCTTATGTTCGAGTAAAGCACGTCTTATTTCAGATAATGAATTNCCTATTCCTGAATGGCAATGAACATACATGTTGTATCCTCTTGGTGGAGCCTGGTGAGAGTTAGCCATTTCTGAAAGTTTTGATACTGATTGCCAGTTATGGTCAATTAAGTTTCCGTACTTCTTTTTTTGTTCATCTGTGAGTGGATTCCAGGCCATCATCTTAAAGCTAAGGACTCTCCCCCAGTTAGAACCGTCAGGTAACCAGGCATCAGGCCATCCTGGTCTGTATTCCATTAAATAATTTTTTGTTAGAGTGTGATGCGAAGGTGACCATGCTTTAGCCATGGCTTTCCAATGTTTTTGGGTTGTGGGGTGGAGTTCTATTTGGCGCACTTTTTCATGCCATTCATAAGCACTTCTTAGTAGATTCATGTGTGCTTCGTTCTTATCCATTATGTATAGCCAGATTAGTAACGGGCCAACCCCTCGGGTTAATGTCCTAGGATAAGGTAACTCAATTTCGTATTGTCTGGCGCGGACTGGTTGAGCCTTGTCATTGTATTGTTCGCACCAACCTACAAGCTCACCCTCTCCCATTTGAGCTTTGGCAATAAATTCACCGATTTCGTGTAGGCTTGAGATATACTTTTTATTTCCGGTTATATGATAAGCCATGACCATAATTTGGAATGGATCGTTAGTGGCTCCGTCATTGAAGGAAGTGCCATGATAGACTCCAGAATTTCCTGATCTACTTCCATTAAATGACCACTGGTCTCCCCAGCCTCCGCCGGATCTTTTAATTGAGAGGAGGACGTCTGCACAGCGTAAGGCTGATTCTAAATATTTTTTATCACGGCTAACCTTATAAGCGTAGAGCATTATCCAGAATGGTTTGGTGGTTGTTCCATCTTGGATACGGATAAAATTTTCTGTTTTACCAGGCCAAGGCCAATGACCTTTCGGCCACTGAGCCGCTAAAATTTTCTCAGTACATTTCAACCCAGCATCAAGGTATGACTTTTTGTTAAAGATTTCATAGGCTCTAAAAAAACCGACGGCGGCATTTCTAAGTGATTGAATGTGCTCACCTGAGTATGATGGGACTGATGTTTGAATTTCGATTTGAGTATCCAGCCAAGTAATAATTTCGTTTTCGGTTCGTTGTAGTAGTTTTGGGTCTGCCCAGTTCTGAGTTTCTCTAATTTTTATCCTTTTTAATAAATTTTGAAGTTCCTGTTCTTTTTTTTCATAGTCGTTTTTGTTTAGTTCCAAGAAGTGGGAGGTTTCTCCTCCAAAGAGCGACGCGCATTGCTCCCAAGATAAATTTTTGTCAGATAATGCGGTATAGGATAAGTCTTCATAGTGACCTGTTTTTTCATTTAAAGTGAGAGGTCTGGTCTCTTCTTTTCCGTGACCTGAAATGATGGATAAAAAAAGTAGAAGAGAAGCCAGCAACCGATTTTTCATATTGCATTATTGTGCTACTAGAAATGCCTTTCCAAGTATTTTATTTACTTAGTCACT
>PAHQ01000111.1 GCA_002705125.1 Verrucomicrobiales bacterium
AAGAAAGGAAAAATAGGTATTCAGCTTCATGGGAACAGAGTCATGTCGATAGAATACCGGAACCTAAAGGCAAGGTCTTTGAAATAGAGGCTCTTTAGTTTCGGTTATTANTATCACTTAAAATGAAAAGGATTTTTATATTAATCTTTTCAATTCTTATACTCAAAGTAAATAGTAGCTCAGAAGAGCCTAATATTGTTTATATTATGTCGGATGAGTTAGCTTATTTTGAGCTATCTCACATGGGCAATCCATACATTAAGACGCCCAGGATAGATAGGATGGCAAAGGAAGGTATTCGTTTTACTAATGCTTACGCCGGTTCTCCAGTTTGTGCTCCNTTGAGATGTAATCTGATGACTGGTAAACATGCAGGGCATGCATCTGTCAGAGCGAACGATGGAGGTACTCCACTANGAGAGNATGAAATTACGATTGCGAGCGTTTTGAGGAAATCTAATTATGCCACGGGCGGCTTTGGTAAGTGGGGGTGCGGAGGTCGAGGTTCGACTGGCGTTCCCGAGAAACATGGATTTGAGGTTTTTTACGGTTATTATGATCAGGTTCATGCGCATTCATTTTACCCTCCTTATCTTATAAAAAATAGTAAGGAAGTTTCTTTAGATGGNAATGTTGGAGGTCGCTCGGGAAAGAGTTATTCTCACTATCCAATCATTGAAGAGGGATTGAATTTTATTCGTAAAAATAAGGATAAAAAATTCTTTGCTTATTTTCCAATAACTCCTCCTCATGGCATGTATGATATTCCTAAAGATGATCCTGCATGGGATCTATATGAAGGAGAAGAATGGATAAAAAATTCTGATANTCCACAGGATGTTAAGAATTATGCAGCCATGGTTTCTTTGGTTGATAGGAATGTGGGCCAAATTTTGGATTTGTTGAAAGAGCTTNATCTTGATGAGAATACAATCGTTTTTTTTACAGGTGATAATGGAGGTCAGGATAGGTTTCGCTCAAAAGATAAACCGAGAGGTTTTTTTGGTCCCAACGTGAATCCTAAAAATGGGGTTGAATTTCGTGGGGGGAAAGGAAATTTATATGAGGGTGGTTTAAAGATACCATTTATCGTGAGATGGCCAGAAGTTATTAAAGCAGGGTCTGTCAGTGATCATATTTTCTATCAGCCCGATGTTTTTCCAACATTAGCCGAAATTGCAAATTCTAAGGTTCCGGATGATTTGGATGGNGTTTCGTTTTTACCNGNTTTNNTNGGNAANAATCANANGNCNCATGATTTTNTNTATTGGGAGTTNGGNAACCAGGTTGCTGTTCGNCTGNATAATTGGAAGGGNNTTTTNAATCGTAAGAGTAAAGAGTGGGNACTTTANGATCTCAATAATGATGTCAGTGAAAAGAATGATATGGCCNCGGGAAACAAGGGGATTTTAGAAAAGATAAAANAAATAGCNGNAAGGGAACATACTNCCCCTAATCCTGGAACGTATACTGACCGAACACTTCATGAACGAGATCGTTGGGCAAAATGGGGAGACTCCGATGGTCAACCCCAGAAATTTTCTGGTAAAGTTAACACCATTAAACATAAAAATCTTATCCCTTCAAAAAAGATACGACTTTTGAGCTTTAGCAGTGAAAACAAATCAAATCGTAAGCTTGCAAAGTTTGCTTTAGATGGAAATCCCAGAACGATTTGGCACAGCCGATGGTCTGATGGTCTGGTTAAGCATCCTCATCAACTAACTGTTGATCTTGGTTCTGTATATAATCTTCGAAGAGTTAGTTATTTGGCTAGACAGGATGGGGCATGGAATGGTGCCTTTGCTGATGTAGAAATTTATGTGTCTAATTCCCCTGAGAGTTTCAATACAAAGCCAGATATTGTGTCAAAATTAAAGAAAGATAAAAAACCACAACCTATTGATTTTGGAAAAAGTATTACAGGGAGGTACGTGAAAGTTAAGATTCTTTCAGAAGTTAACGGAGGGGCATGGGCGTCAGCTGCAGAAATTGGATTTATTGGAAAAGCATCCAAATGATTCTGTAATATTAGTAATGCTTCCAAAGTTGTTTGCTAAATAGAACTAAAGCATAAACAAATCCAAGTCTTCCTAATATCATAAAAGCGGTTAGCATTAGCGTGCTCGGCGCGGCTAATTGTGAAAAATTATTCGTGGGTCCAAATTCCGCAAAAGCTGGACCATTGTTGCACAATGTTGTAACAACAGAGGCAATGCATCCTTGTATTGAGATGCTCGGTTCCATGACATGTATCAAGAGAGAACCAAGTATTAGGAAGAAGAAAGATGCAGTGAAAATAACAAAGAGTTGGCCAAGTGTATTTTTATCAACGCTCTTTGAGCTATTAACCATTTTGGGTATTGATTCCATTTGTGGTCTAAAGGTTCGAGTGAGCTCGCTGCGGATAAAGCGAAACCATAATAGTATTCGACTCACTTTCATTCCGCCCGCCGTTGATCCTGAACATCCGCCAATGACCATAAGAATGAGTAACAGTTCTTTGCTCAAAGTGGGCCAGGTATCATAATCTCCAGAGACGTATCCAGTGCTCGTTGATATAGCTACAACGTTAAACAAGGTGTCTAAAATAGAAGTTTGGTCATAGATATTTTTGTTATTAATTAGAATGACAGATATTGCAGATAATAATAAAACTAAAAACCATCGAGTCTCTTCATTTTCTTTTAGGGCTGAAGCTTTTCGTTTTTTTATTATTACTAGATAAAGAAAAAGGCTGATACTGCATATCAGCATGAACATAATAGCCCATATCTTTGCACCACTACTGAAATTTGTGAAGCTATCATTCTCTGTTCCAAAACCACCCGTTGCAGTAGTGGTTAGGGCATGGTTGATCGCTTGAAAATTAGTCATTCCGAAAAATCGGTATCCCAGCGCACATAAAATTGTTAGGCCAATATAAATTGACCATAATGACCGTTGAGCTTTTGAAAAATTAGAGAAGTTAAGATCAGATATAGGAAGAGATGATTCTGCGCCGAACATCATTTTTCCAGAGGATCCATCTCGAGATTGGATGAGAAGGAATATCATCACTATTCCTAGACCCCCTAACCACTGGGTAGTGGATCGCCATACTAATAAAGTTTTGGGAATTTGATTAAGGTCATTAAGTACAGTAGATCCTGTTGTTGTTAATCCGCTAATAGCTTCAAAAAAACATTTATCCAAGCCTATTCCAATATCACAAAATAAATAAGGCAAGGCAGCATGAATCCCACAAACTAGCCAAGCTATCCCAGCAATGGCGATAGCTTCTTTTCGAAGCATCTTTTTATCATTTCCTCTAACTGATTTTAATCGTGAAATGAAAAATAATAAAAAAGCCGAGAATAAAGTTATAGAGATGCTTATTATCCATTCCTTAGTCGCAAGTTCATTATTATGATNTGAAGTAGTAAGCCATCCCATGAAATATGAAAACCCCATCGCAATTGATAGAATTATGAGCAGGTAACTTATTGCCTTAAAAATGATAGAAAAATTCATTANAATAAGATCGCCTAAATTGTGGCTTTGATTCTGCGATATATGCGCATTAAGCTCGTGTGGAAAAATCACCTATAATTGACCAACAGTCAATATGCTCTATTTAATAAAGTTAAAACCTAGGCATTTATGCAATTTATAGACCTTAGAAGTGATACTGTCACNAAGCCTGACTTTGAAATGAAGCAAGNAATGAGTATTGCTGAGGTAGGTGATGACGTATTTNGGGATGATCCAACGGTAATAAANCTAGAGGATATGGCGGCTAAATTGTTCGGAAAAGAGTCAGCGTTATTCTTACCAAGTGGAACGCAAAGCAATCTGGTTGCTCTATTAACCCATTGCGAAAGAGGNGATGAGTTTATTGTGGGCCAAGAAGCCCATACGTACCTTTATGAAGGTGGGGGGGGCGCTTGCCTAGGAAGTATACAGCCTCAACCAATTTTGCAGAACNCAGATGGAACTCTTGACCTTGGANTAGTNAAATCTTTGATNAANCCTGATGATTATCATTTTGCTAGAACAAAGTTGCTATGTCTTGAGAANACTACTTGGGGTAAGGTTTTACCATTAGACTATCTCGCCAAAGCTGGAGATCTAGCAAGGGATAATAATCTTAAAATACATTTGGATGGGGCGCGTGTTTTTAATGCCTCAGTTGATCAGGGTAGTAGTTTAATTGATATAGCTAGTCCTTTTGATTCAATTTCGGCATGCTTATCTAAAGGGCTCGGGGCTCCTGCAGGAACAGTTCTTGTTGGNNGTTACAAGTTTATCAAGGAGGCTAGGCGATGGAGGAAAGTGTTGGGTGGAGGAATGAGGCAATCAGGTATTCTCGCGGCAGCTGGCATTCATGCTCTCAAAAATAATATTAACAGGTTAGCAGAAGATCATTCAAATGCCATAGCCTTAGCAGATGGGCTGAATGGTATTTCTGATATTATGGTAGAATCAGTCAGCACTAATATGATCTTTATTACATGTGCTGAAGAAAAAAGAGATGGAATAGTCGATTGCCTCAAATCAAAAAATATTCTAGTTACTGGTTTTTCAGGTCCTAGGCTCAGGCTTGTTACTCACAAGGATATTGATAAAAGTTCTGTGACACNTGTCATAGAAGCTTTCAAAGAGTATTTTTCCTCTTAACTNCCTTTTATTAAAANGGAGAGATCGAAGGCTCCNACTTTATTCTCTAGCATTTCGGGAAGGATTAGAATCCCTTTTTCTTGAATGAAAGCATGATCAGCTGCGCCCTTNGGGAATTGAGATAATAATTTTGATTTTCCTGAACTTTGAACATGAAATATTTTTCCAGAGATCCAATCGGTCACGATGTAGCCTCCTTTNCCATCAGATTCGACCCCGTCAAGATTACCCAAAGGTTTTTTAGTGATAGGTGTGATTTCTTTTGTTTTTAAATCTAAAGAGAGCAACCTTCCTAAAGTCTTTGTCGTGAAATCATCCTGTATCTCTTTTCCCCAGGCNCCAATAATTAGCTTGCCATTATCTACTAGAAGNCCGTTTGGGTGTTCTAGTTGANTGCCCTCGACTAGAATAGACACTTTCCCTTTTTTGTATTGATAAATACTGCTAGNAATCATGTCGCTGAAATAAACGGTNCCGTCATTTCCACAAGCTAAGTCATTAAGGAATTTGGCATTAGGTATTTTAAGATCATTTTCTTTTTTTCCTGTTTTAATATTAAAAGAAACGATTCGATCAATGTCTGTGACCCAAATTCTANCGCCATCACTTCTAATTCCCTTTGGAGCATTTAGTCCAGTTGCCCATTTGTCTTTGATGATTTTTCCTTNGAGGTCGTATTTCGATATCCAACCGTCACCATCTTTACCCATTCCGCCGCCTTCGCCAATCTGAGAAATGAAAAGATGCCCGCTCTCTTCATGNATGTAACAGCTTTCAGGTGCTTTAATTCCACTGTCGATACTCCATATTTTTTTGGATTCATTAAGAACGGCGAATAATGAATGAATAGAAAAAAGAAAAAGTGAAAAGTAGAANATCTTCATTTTTAGGATTGTGATGGGATATATATTATTTCTTCCTTAGGAGTNGGAGGTAAATCATTTTTTATAGTCCAATTTAATAGGGATGGGTACTCATTAAGAGGTGAAAGCTTAACAGAAAATATAGAGCCTATTTGTTTTTCTNTCATTAATTTGCCGTTTAATAGACCTACTCTAACAACATTAATTGTTTTCCCAAGAAAACTTTTAGAGCCGCCATTATTAATAGAAACAACAAGGTACTTATTCATAATAAAGGCGCTCTTATTTTCATTAGTTGTTTTTTTATCAATGATCGACTTAGCAACGAGTTTGAGTCTAAAATCAAGAGATTTGAAAACTTCGNNTTCTTCTAAATCTGATTTTTCTTTTTTGGGTTCAGGTTTTTTATTAGCGGCGATTACCGTAGAGGGCTGCCCACTTTTCATACGCTGTGCTAGCATTAAGTTTGATTGTCCTTTCCTCCATTTATAACCAGTGCCAAACGAGAGTTTAGTGGATCTAAATTCGTAANATTGNCTTAAATCTTCTTGGTAGTGTTCNTTAAAAAGGTCGATTGGTTTTTTATAGTTTCCGAAAAGTGACATTTGCCACTGGTCCTGATCGAAGTGTCGAAGAGGAATTCCTGAGTCATCTTGGATGATTNCTTTAGAGTGGTACAAAAGATGATTCCTTATTTCAGAAAAGTAATTTTTATGCATTAAGTAAGAGGCAGCTTTTACATAGGAAAGGCCTTTCGGAATATTTTCTAAGTATTGAAGGAATCCGGATTTTNTTATCAGACCGTTAGCAATATTAGTTTTAAAGTATAAAATATTTATTATTTTTCCATTTTGATCTTTAGCTTGTATTCGGACTGCATCGGAGTTGATATTTTTAGAACCTAAATTAATAATGGTTCCATCCTTATTTAGTTCTAGTCTCTCAATATTTTTTATTTCATAGCCTGAGCCAGAAAGGAATAAACACATGATGGGTAGAGTTCCTTTATAAACCGCATCAGTTAGTTCTGCTCTCATGTCTAATGTTTTAAAAAAACTAAACCTTAGGCTNTCCTCGAGAATTGTTCTGATTTCTGCAAGCGCTTGGGCTGAATTTTCACTTCGCAGGATTTCAGATTTTGGTGCCTGCCCTACCGGCTCAAGTCCACATAGAATAAAATTTTCAGCATCAGGAAACATATGCAAAGCATGTAAAATATCAGGACCGCTAAATGGATATCTGATATCTTTATGTTTTTCTTGGTCTTCCGATACATATTCACCAGACCATTCAAGCATTGGTAATAAATTAGATTTCTTATAGCGTTCCCAAGCTTTGGACATCGCCCCTTGATGCTTTTTCCAGTCCTCTTTTGAGCTGATTGAATTTTCAACATCAACTGATATGCCAGCGATAAGTTTTGATGCCAAATTTACATCATCAATATCAATGTTGTTATTGGCTTTACCTAATGAAATAAAAATTAATCCGGTGCTAATCAAACTTAAGAATTTCATTATAATAGATTGGCTGTCTNGAAGTTAGATGGCTGTTTCGGTGCCTTCTGAATTATTANTAGAATCTCCCATAAGTTCCCTCAATTCAACGAGTTCTTTTCGTAGGCCTGTTCTAAATAGTATTGCATCTGCCTTATGCACTAAAAAGTTAGCACCCATATCTAATAGTCTCTTATGCTCATCGTTTGAACCCCAGAAATGAATACCTGCTCCAANCCCTTTAGATCTTACCTTTGTGAATATTGATTCTACTGACTTAAGAAAGTCAGGATGGTCATATTTCTCAGGAACACCTAAACTGCATGACAGGTCATGAGGACCAATCAAAACCGCATCAATGCCATCCACTTCTAGCAGGTCATCCAAATTTTCCATGGCGTCAGTACTTTCTATATTTATGACCAAGCCATTGCCTGCATTATGATTGTTAATATAATCTTCAAGTTCAGGTTCAATTGTTTCGCCATTTAAAGCTCTTTCAAGTTTTTTACCTTTTAGGGGTCTGAGTTTGGTTGCTCCTTTTAGAGCTTTAACTTGATCCACTTTTTCAATGTAGGGCGCGACAATCGCNGCCGCTCCATCATCTAAAGCTACAGTGGCTCTGTCAGGGTCAGGGTCTGTGATTCTTACAAGAGTTGGTAAGCCCATGGCGTTATATGTTCTGCACATCCAACTTAACGTTTCTCTACTAATGGCAATATGTTCAGTATCAATGAAGATGAAATCTAAACCGCAATCACCAATGATCTTTGGCCAAAAAGGAGAAGTCGAAACGACTAGCGTTCCATACATTCTTTGCTCGGATCTTAAGGCTTTACAAAATTCTTCTGGATTCATTTTACCTGTTTTTTACATCTACTGGTTTTCCTAGCCTTGATGATTCAAGCGAGGCATGAACTGTTGCACAGATATTCCTTGCTTCAATGCAATCGAGCACAGGACTATCTTGCCCGTCTATAGATCGCGCAAAATTTTCTGCTAGAAGGTAATTATTATCATCGGCAATTCTTCTGTTTTTAAATTCTAATGGAGCTTGGTCTCGATAATATATTGACACTTCAGGCCTTGCTTCCGAGATGACAGCCGAACCTTTACTGCCTATTAAATGTAATTTAATTTCTCCGATATCAGGATGCGACGCTGCTCCAATTCTCCCAATACTCAANGATCCTGTGATTCCACCTTCAATTTCAAGAGTGACCGTTGCCAAGTCGTCAACATTGTTGTCATAGTGCGCTTGATGAAAGTGAGATTTTGTTCTAGCAAAAACTCTTTCAACTTTGGCGCCACCTGTAAGCATTTGAATATAAGCTAAAGGGTAAACGCCTTCCACTTCTAGTTCACCCATGGCTATTTNACCAACACCTCCATCAGATCCATCGGCATGCGCTTCGAGNTGTCTATCAAGCCAATTAATTGGTGGATCATTGGATTTGCTGGAACCTATTGGAGGGCCAGCATCTTTTGAAAAATAGAAATCACAGTGAATCGATAATAATTTACCAATCTCGTTTGATTGAATTTTATTGTTTGCTTGGATGAGAGCTGGTAAATAATTTCGATTCCATACAAGNCAATTAACTTTATTTTTCTCAATTGCATCAATCAGTCGGTCGCATTCTGATAGTTTCGTTGAGAGCGGTTTATCAATGACGATGTGTAAACCAGCCTCCGCGGCAATGACCGCAAGTTCACAATGCCTTTCTGCTTCAGGGCTTACTGCAACGGCATCGATTTTATTTTCACTCANGGCTTTATCAATATCGNTAATATAAGGGATCTGAAATTCATCAGCAAATTTTTGATTNCTTTCGTGTGTCCANTNNGGTCTGGAAGGCTCGTCTGCAACAAAGCTCANNTTNAATCTNGGGTGNGCNGCGATTGCNCGNGGAAGATAGTCGTGTTTAACAACACTCAACACTCCAACGTTGAAAGGCTTTTGCTCCCTATTAGTTATTTTCATTTAAAATAATATTTTTTCCCGGCTTCAGAGAAAATTTTGAATGCATCATTATAACTTTGTAGATCATTGTCTAACTCAACGTTCTTTCTAACTTTATTTGCAAAATTGATAAGCATTGGTTTTATGAAGCTAAGTTTCGTGTCCGGGCATTGTGCACCTCCATTGAAAAAGAGATTTCGATTTCTATGATCATCTGCATAGGCTGCGCCTTTTGATCCTATTAGGCTTAGTGATTCGTAATTATCACCGTCAGGAAGTGAGTTCGTGAAATCAATTAGAGCCATTCCTCCACATTTAAAACCCAAATGAACGAGTAAACATTTAACCCCATTTTCAATAGATGCTGTGCCATGAATATGCTCTGGAGTATTACTAAAAAAGCATAGTGCCAGATCAATTGCGTGAACCATTTCTTGAAGACCATCAGTCTCTTTTTGATTCCACAAGTGCATTCTTAATAGCCCTAATTGTCCGAGTTCACCCGCGTCGAGACTTTGTTTCAGTGCAATTGATTCTGGAGAAAAACGTTTCGGAAATGCTGGAACTATATTGTTAGTGTTGTCGGAAAGTAATGAATTGTACAAAAGAGTAGGCTTGCCGCTAGATGCAAGGCTTGAGTCGTCGGTGACGATTGCATCTGGATTTTCATTAGAATCAACGACTTTAATGTCATGAATCCACGACGCAGCGCTCAGAAAATCTTGCTCTTGATTGGATAGTTGGAGTGCTAATCGAGTCATTATAAATTCATATCTCTTTTACTTGTATCAGGTGCCAATAATACCGCAATCATTCCAACGATAAAAATCAGGCTTGTGAGTTGACCGACTTGCTGAAGGTTTCCGTCAAACACTGATTTTAACCAGGGAGTTAGGAAAATTGTTGTTGCTGTAAGGATTCTCCCATAATTAAAACTTACACCAGCGCCAGTTGCTCTAACTTTAGTTTCAAAGAGTTCAGGTAAGAAGAAAGGGAGCCAACCGAAAAATATACCGTTAAAGAATCCCCACATTGCAACAAAAATTAAAAAGTTAGTATCTGTTGGAGATGAAAACCAAAAAATATACTGGGAAATAATCAAGGCAAATAGACAAGAAACAAAATAACAAGATCGTCTTCCAACTCTAATGGCAATAACTGCCGCTAATCCGCTGCCTATAATGCTAGCAATAGACCGAGTCTGTAATATATTTGGTGCAAGCTCAGTGGAGCCAACTTCACTAGCCCAAGGTAAGATCCAAGCAAAACATCCCCAGCCTCCTAGTAAGGGAACAGTCGCAAGTGCAATTCCGATAAAAGTAACACCAAGATATGGTTTTTTGAAAACAGATGGGGAATTTTTTCTATTTGAAGTATCTTTAATTTCCGAATTTTTGGCACTGATCCATGTTGGAGATTCTTTTACAAATAGTAGAATAATCACTCCTAAAGGAGCCGAGAGCGCGCCTAATAAGAAGACCTCCCTAAATGTATCTGCATCAACAGGGTTGTGCGCACTTATTTTTGCAAAAGTGAAAATACCAATGTTACCAGCCATTCCAATTAAACTGGCCATGATAGGACGTTTGATTTTTGACCAAGCTTCAGAAACCAAAGCTACACCGTTCGGCCAACAACCTCCGATGCCGAGACAAGCGAGAAATCGGATGCATAGCAATTGAAAGGGGTCTCCAACAAATTTTGCTAATATAGTAAGTACTGAAAACCATATAATTGAAATGCCAAGAGCACGTGTTCTGCCGATTTTATCACCTAGCTTCCCAAAGATATACCCCCCGGCTGCAGCCCCAAAAAGAAACCCGCATTGTTGAAACGCCCACCATTTTTCAATGAGGTTATTCAATTGTTCTGGATTCAAGTTTTCTGACCAGCCTGATTCAGTTATTAGAAATTTATTTGCATTTCTGATCAGATTGGTCATACCAATCTGCATGCCACCAAAAAACCACCCTAGAAAAGCAATAGTTAAGATGCTTATTCTTGATCCGGTTGAGAGCGATTCATTATTCATTTAATCGATTTTAATTAAAATAAGTTATGATGCTAGCCTTGCTTTGTGGATAATAAA
>PAHQ01000112.1 GCA_002705125.1 Verrucomicrobiales bacterium
TTTCAAGGAAGATTGCGCTCCCTTCCGCGGAGATGAAAGTAAGTTTCCATGCGCCTCATGGAAAAGTTTATGTTGAGTTGGTTGATGAGGCAGGCAGTCGTCTAAGAGATGCAACTCCTCTATCTGGGTCCTACAAGATTGATAGTTCTTTAGAGTGGCAAGACGAGAATATTAATAATTTAGTAGGTAAGAAAATATTTGTGAAATTTGTTCTTGAGGGAGATGCTCAAGTGTTTGATGTCAGTTTTGATGGAGTAAATTTATTATCAGAAAATATTACAAGCATTGGTCCATCTGATGATCAGTTTGTACTGCCCCCTCGGAATGATTATTTGATGGATCAGGTTCCTGCTTTTGTGAGATCCTACCAAAACTTAAATCCATTTTCTATCAAAGATGCTAACCTCAAAGGGCTNTTTTCAGGCTATAGAGTAGAGGATGTTAGCAAGGTTGCAGAGTTAACTTCTCGAAAGATTAGTCTNCCNGGTGAGGAAATGAAAATTACNTGTGACCCAGGTAATGGGAGTGTAAAGATNGCTCTCTATAACGAGGAGGGNAAAATTCTAGCNAACAGTGAAACTATTTCTGGTAACATCAAGATTAGAGAAGNCGTTAAGTGGGCAAAAGACTTCAAGTTAGCTAAGCATGTTTCAAAGCCNGTGAGCTTAAAATTTGAGCTAAAAGGAAATGCTAAGNTTTACTCNATTAGGTTTGATGATTTATTCTGGGACTAAGAAGATAATTTTATTACCCTAAGCCATTATCTTTCCGACGNTTTGCGACTCATGGTTTTTTGGGCCTAGCTTAAGTTTTGATCCCATTCCACTAACTATGGTGTTATAAAGGTCCAACCCTTGTGCTTTTACATCCATAATCTCTCCCGTCTTAAATTTTCCTCCACCACTGGTGATTGCATGGAAAACACCAGAAAGTTCTCTCTTGGTATTATTATGCCTACCGTCTCCAGATTCTGTAGAAATTGTGAATAGTGAATTTTCGAGGAGGCTTTTCCCGTTGAACTCTTTGACTTCGTCCAGACTTTTCATGAAATATGCTATCTCATTTAATTTCATATGAGCATGGGCGCGGAGTTGTTTGTTNCCTTTATTCTCATCAAATTTATGCCACCACTCATGACTGCATCCGCCTGAACCGCCTCGACCAAGTTCAGTNGAATCATTAAAATTATATTTTATTTTATCGCCGTACTTGTACTCTCCTTTTAGTCGTATCCGTTCACCGGCTGCCAAGAATGTAATTGAGCCAAAGCGAGCTCTNTCCATTTCAATGGCGAGTGAATAAAGNTCGGCTAGTAATCTCCATTCAGTTCTCAAAGCGTCGAGTGACATATCTATTCCTTCTCCCCCAGGGTCTGCTGGACCACCATGAGGCAAGAGAGATTTTGGAGGCATGTGAGGACCTGTTTTTTGAAGGTCAGGCGTGGAAAAAGCTCTTTGCTCGTATTCTCTAACCCGGTCCAAGTGATCTTTTATTTTCGCCTTTGATGAAGAGCCTAGCGGTGAGTTTTTTCCGGTAAAAAATTTGTATTGATCAAGCACAGAATCAAGAACGCTTNGTCTTACACGTTTTTGATTAGCATCTTGTTCAGCGANCTTTGAAAANACNCCAAAGACTCTATTAAATAAATCTCTGGGTTTTTCCTGCATCCTTGCTGAAACAGTGCCATCAAGATTGTAGCTATGGTGATATCTACCTACTCTGCTGCGACGGAAAAAAGTACCAGCCACTAATGATGGTATCATTCCATTGGGTAATCCATTAGGATTGGAGCTGTGGCGAATGACTTGATCAATTGAAGGTCCTCCTGCTTTGGCTTCACCTCCTGCAGGTTCAGCTGTGAAAGAAGCTGTTGCTCCATCAAAGTGGGCGTTAATTCCACGAACGTCACAACGAACATGATCAACGTTACGCATGATCAGTAATTTGTCAGAGAGCGGCTTGAGTGGCTCCAAGACATCATCGAAACCCTCATCTTGTAAGGGCGCAGGAATACCTAAACCAAAAAATACATTAAATGCTCTTACAGGAATTTCGCTCTGAGTTGCTCCGTGAGCTTTACCTCCNACCATTTCCTCCATTAGTGGTAGCCCAATACTGACAGAGCCAAGGCCCTTCAGTAATGCTCTACGTTTGATCTGAGTTTTCATTAATCTTGGATTCTCTTTTCAGACATCATCTCGCTAAGGGCTATCGATAGAATAACGTCTTTATATGTACTNCCTTTATTTTGAGCGCTCTCATAAATTTTGTCAACATAGCTGACATCTTCAGCACTTAGAGGGCGTCCCATAGCAAATTGTACCATCTTCCAGACCAGCGTTTTCATTACTCTGTCACTTTTAGCAATGATATCCATTAGCTCTGAAGAAGATTTAAAATGGGTTGATCCCGAAGCTCCTGGTATTAATAATTCGCCATCTTGCTTTAGAATATTTTCATAATTATCTTTTTCACGATAAGTTCCAAGNCCATCAAATCTTTCTAAACCAAANGCCAGCGGTTCAAATCTAGAATGGCATCCTCCACAACTGGAATTTGCAATTCTTCTTTCTGCAATGATCCTCTGACTAATCCCTGGTTCAGAGGAAACGGGTGTAGTGTCTACGCATGGTGGTGGATCCTTTACAACGCCTCGAAGAATATTATTAAGAATGAATAAGCCTCGTGTTACCATCGAGGCTTCGTCTCCACCCATTGTTAGAGTGCTTCCTTGGGTGAGTATGCCTCCTCGTGAGGGAGTTTCCTTAAGGTCATAACGCTTTAACCCTTTGTCATTTTTAGGCTGTATGCCGTAATGCGTAGCTAGTGCAGGTGTGAGGTAAGTAAATTGAGCATTAAATAAATCNGTTAGNGGGCGGTCTTGTTCCCAGACNAAATCCCTAAAAAAAGTTACAGTTTCTAATCTCATATCCTCCGCCAGTTGGAAATTCCACTTTGGAAAATGTTTTTTATNAGGCCTTAGATTTGATAATTGGTTAAGGTTTAGCCATTGGCTTAAAAATTGAATTGACTGTTCAATTGCTCGAGGATCCTTCAGCATTCTCTCTACATGATATTGGATTTTGCTAGGGTTATTTAGTTTTCCATTTTTGGCTTCTTTATGTAACTCGAGATCTGGAGATGAGCCCCAAATAAGATAACTCAGCCTTACCGCTAATTCATTATTAGAGACTAGAGACCCTGTGTTATGACTCTCTATGCGGTAAATAAATCTTGGTGACTGAAGCATGGCTTCGAGTACTAATTTTGCCGAATCGTAATAATTTGACCCTCCGGCAACNGCTGAAGTTGTGATGCCTCTGTAAATNACTAACTCTTGATTCGTTAACGGTCCTCTGAGAACCCAGTGCCCCATTGCTCTCAGGAAACTAGCCATACTCTTATCTGTGAAGCTTTGGTTATTAGTGAATCGCTTAGAGAATTTTTGGATGTCTACGGCTTTTACTATTTCAGCTGATAGATCTGAGTAGGCTTGAATGTGCTCGAGATCCACATTGAGATTATATGATGTATTAGAAAAACCATCGGCACGAAGATCGGCAGGCAACCTATTTTTTGCTTCTACTGATATGTCTACGCCGAGTGTATCATTAACAGTTGAAATGTATTCATCTACAGTCAACCGTCGAGCAAGTTGGGGGTCTAAATTAGATGAGTGGACATACACTGCCGGATCTATTTTTTCTAATGACCAATGGGCNCCACCATCAATCCATTCCTTGATAACTTTTTTTTCTTCTGCAGTTAAAAGAGCTCTCTTTTTTGGCATTTCATCTTTGACGATGGTTTCCCATAGAAGACTCTTATTCGATTTGCCCTTTGATATAATCAAATCATCCTCGAAAGCAGTGACTTTTTGTGATAGATCGAGATCTCCCTTTGAATTAGCTGTGTCATGACATTCTAGGCAATGGTTTGCAATAATTGGGGCCACCCTTCGTTCAAAGAATTTTTCTTTCTTTGCTTTTAGATTAATTGCAATGGCTTCTCTGTTTTCTTCTTTGTTCTGAAATCTATTAATAATCTCATTTTTACTGAGCGTTTTGTCGAAAAGAGACAATGAGTAAATGGTTCCTAACCAGGGGCGACTTCCATTAGATTCATTTCCTAAAAATATTCGGTAATTGTCATTCCAGTTTGAGAAAGACCCTTCGATTATTTGTCTCTTCACNAGTTCTCCATTTATGTAAAGCTCAGCNTGGTTTTCTTTGAACGTATAAACGGCATGGGTTAAAGTTGTTTTGAGAATATTGGAACTTTCTAGGGCGGGTAAACCGTTGTTACTGGTACCGTTTGTTCTGAGGCGTACCTGAAAAGATTTCCCTTCCTGACCAACTGTAAAATTTCGGTCAGAGGTTCCTCCAGATAAAGAAAAAATTCTGGCAGGTCCCTTCTGTCTTAAATTAGATGGTTTAAACCACAATTCAAAACTAAGAGAGTTGGTTCTTTTGAGTTCTTCAATTATATTTGATGGAATTGATCTCGAACGAGCCGTTGTTGCCTGCATGAAATGAATTCCCCCATCTTTGAGTTGTGCTTTACTTGGATCAAGAATTTGCAGGTTCGATAGTGATTTAGAATCGGATTTGTCTAGGATATTGTCGGCTGATGACGATTCAAAATCGTAATACAATAATAACGCATTATTAGATTTTTTGATATCCTCTGCCAATAGGCAGCTCGAAAATAAAATTGATAAAAATACAATCTTGGGAAATTGAGCATTCATTTTAAATATCATTTTGAACATAACTAGTGCCTGATATTCATCATTGATTTATAATTAATTCTTTTTCTGTCTTTAGTTCCTGAATCTCTTATTAAATTGAATAATTTTCTTGAGGGCTTACTGAAGAAGAAAGGATCTTCTGACTCTTTTTGCCATTGCAAGAGAAGGTCATTTAATTGTTTAAGCTCTTTAGAGTATTCAGGATCTTTGGCTAAGTTTTTAAATTCGTAGGGATCTTCTTTGAGGTCATATAATTCAAAAAGGGGTGGCTTTCTATAGTTTTTGTATGCCAAGCGAACCTCCTCAGTAGAAGTATCCAAGAGATTTGACTCCGANGCTCCAAAGAACTTCTTACTCATAGTAAAATCATAACCTGGATTTACTTCTCCTGCTAAAGGGTTAAAAATAAGTTTATATCTTTCGTTGCGAATGGCTCTTTGTGGCCACGGGTTATGATTTGAATGCACATGATACTCTGTGATCATTACTTTTCTCCATGCTTGATCCTTTCCGTGAATTATTTCTTTAAGTGATTGCCCGACTAATAATTTGGGAGTCTTAATTTTGGCGATGTCACAAATAGTAGGAAATAAATCAAGTGTACTTACTAGTTCACTTCTTCTTTGGTTTTCTTTTGCTTTAGGCCAGCGAATTATCATTGGTATCCGAACCCCTCCCTCATAACATGTCCGCTTGCCTCGAGGAAGGTCTGCTCCATGGTCACCGATATAAATGACGATTGTGTTTTCAGAAGACCCTGATTGTTCTAAAGCNTTAAGTAAGTCTCCCACATAATGNTCAAGGCGCATAATAGAGTTATAGTAATCGGCTGTCTGTTGACGAATTTCAGGATGATTGATTCCAACAAATGATAATGGGGTAACGTCATTCACTTTCAAAGGTTTCTTTGGAATTCCATTTATCTGTTTTATAAACGGCCTGTGAGCATCTGGATAATTCACTTGGAGATAAAAAGGTTTATCACTTGAGTTAAAAAATTCTGACGCTTTTTCGGCGTAGAGATTCATATCGGNGCGCTGAAAATTACTTTTTGNTATGGCTTTATAATCAAATTTGAAGGCTGACTTCGGTTTGATATGCAATTTACCTATGATACCGGTTCGGTATCCGTTTTGTTTTAGGGTGTTTACTGCGTTTGGAATATCTGAAGATATCATTTCATAATTCCATGTAGCTAATCCTATCTGTCCATTTTGATGTGGATAAAGTCCTGTTAGTAGTGCGGCCCTAGATTGCGAGCATCCTGCTTGAGGAACATAGGCATTCTCAAAAAGAGTGCCTTCATTAGCCAGTTGATCTAGGTTTGGGGTTTCTATATTTGTTCCATAGCAACCAATTTCAGGTCCATTGTCCTCAGAAATTATTAATAGGATATTGTGGTCCTGACTCTCACACAATGTAGATATTGAGAAGAGAATTAGTGCAATAAGTGAGCGGTTCATTCTTATGTTTCACCCTAAGGGTAAGGCTTGGGATATTACCTGCGGATGCAATATCTTGATTGTAACTGAGCTTTCCTGCAAGATCTCTCTGATATGTCATTACATCAAAAAGTGCTTCAATTAATAAATGTACCAATTTTTCTATTCTTTTTCGGCTCATTATNGTCGCTGAGCATAGCAAAAAAACCCAACATTCTATTAATAGTAACTGATGACCAATCTCCACTCACGCTCTCTTCCTATGGTAACAAATTGTGTCATACGCCAAATTTGGATAAACTTGCAGCTTCCGGAATTATCTTGGATCAGGCCTATCACATGGGTTCTATGAGAGGTGCTGTTTGCTCTCCGTCGCGAACTATGATTATGAGTGGAAGAACCCTTTGGCATTTGCCTCCCCGAGGAAAGAAGCATCGCAAAATTGAGGAAGGAATAACAGAGGGTAAGAATATTTTAAGAAATACTATTCCAGCAGTATTTAACCGTTCTGGTTATGATACTTTTAGAACTTGTAAAAAAGGAAATAGCTATGACCTNGCCAATAATTTATTTACAACTATTAGAGATAAAACAAGTCGTGGCGCCGGTGAAGAGAATGGCAGTCAGTGGCATGGGCGACAGGTTATAGAATACCTTCGATCCCCAGAACGCACTAAAAGCGACAAGCCTTTCCTGATTTATTTTGGTCTTTCTCACCCTCATGATGATCGTGTAGGNAGGGCAGACTTATTAGAAAAATATGGAGCCGTTAATCTAAAAAAACCACCGACAAAGGTAGACCCTAAGTCACCGCCTCTTCCTAAAGCATGGTTGCCTGAGCACCCTTTTCACCATGGTCACCCAGGTTTAAGAGATGAATGCAATGTACCTGGAGTCTTAACTTCTCGTACTGAAGCTACAATTAGAAATGAGCTAGGAAGAGAGTATGCCTGTATTGAAAATATTGATCAAGAGATAGGAGGTGTCATAGAGCAACTCAAAAGATCTGGAGAATTTGAGAACACCTATATTATTTTTACAGCTGATCATGGTATTTCAGTCGGACGTCATGGGTTGGTAGGAAAGCAAAACCTCTATGAGCATACATGGAGAGTCCCTTTCATAGTTGCTGGGCCTGGGATTCGAGCTGGGACTAGAGCAAAGGGTAACGGTTATCTATTAGATATTTTACCCACAATTTGTGATCTTGCTGAAATAGAAATACCTAGAACCGTACAGGGGAAAAGTCTTGCTCCTGTCCTTAAAGGTGAAAAAGAAGTGGTACGAGATGTTCTTTATGGAGCTTATTGTGGAGGAACCAAGCCTGGCATGAGATGCGTTAGAAAAGGTGACTGGAAACTAATTAAGTATGATGTTTTAGATGGCAAGGTTCGTGAGACGCAACTTTTTAATCTTGCTGAAAATCCAAATGAATTTCTTTTAGAGCATCAGGAAGACAATGTTATTAAACTCATTGGTAATAAGCCAAGTGAACAGCAAAAGGATCTAGCTGAGTCTCCTCAGTATTCTGCTAAACTTGCAGAAATGGAAGCTCTGCTCTTGAGTGAAATGAGAAGACTAAAAGATCCTCATCGATTTTGGGACCAGAAAGAAAACTAGAGAATAAATAATTAATTAATTTAAAAAATCAAACATGATTTATCGCCCCGACATTGATGGTCTTCGTGCGATAGCCGTCCTAGGAGTCATTTTTTTTCATGCAGACTTTGGATGCGATGGAGGTTTTGTGGGTGTTGATGTTTTCTTTGTTATTTCTGGATTCCTTATTACCAGTCTAATTATAAAAGATCTTCGTGCGGGTAATTTTTCAATCTTAGGTTTTTGGGAGAGGCGAGCCAGGAGAATTTTTCCTGCTCTTTTTGTTGTTACAATTGCGACTATTATTTTTGGATACTTTCTTCTTTTGCCTCGTGACTTTGAACTTCTTGGCGGATCTGTTTTATGGTTATCTCTCTTTACTTCGAATGTCTTTTTTTGGAGGAATACCAATAGTTATTTTGCAGGTTCTGCAGAGGAGATGCCGTTATTACATACATGGTCTCTCTCCTTGGAGGAGCAATTTTATTTGGTGGTTCCTTTTGCTCTTTTGCTATTATTTAAGTGGAGAAAATCGAGTGGTCTTATGTGGATCGTTTCTTTAGGCGTATTGCTGAGTCTTTTGATATCGGTTCTAGGTACCATGAGATATGAGTCTGCTTCATTTTACCTTTTGCCCACCAGGGCTTGGGAGCTCGGAGTCGGCTCAATGGTTGCCCTTTCTAAGCCGCTGAGATCTTACCCCCTTAAATCTGCTATGGCTTTTGTTGGAATCTTATGTGTGTTAGTTCCCTTTTTTATTTATGATCGAAGTATTCCTTTTCCAGGGTTATTTGCAGTTCCTCCTGTATTGGGTTCAGCATTACTGATCTTGTCAGGTCAGAATACTAAAATTTCAGATCCAGTCCTAATGGTCACTCGAATTCTTTCCATTAAGCCTTTAGTCTTTATAGGATTATTATCTTATTCGCTATATTTGTGGCATTGGCCTTTGTTGGCTTTTAATGAGTACTTGGTCATTGGTAAAAATTCTTTACTAATCAAATCTATTCTAATTTTGATTTCTTTTTTATTGGCTTTTGTTTCTTGGAGATTTATTGAAAAACCAATCAGGTCTCGCAGTCTGTTAGTTTCAAGGTTTTCAATTTTTTCGATTTGCTCCTTTGGAGTGGCTTTTCTAATTTTAATTTCGTCGTTTGTTTTTCTTAAAGATGGAATAGCAGGGAGAGTTTCTGAAAAAGTTATTGAAATTGATGATAGAGGTCTTGGTGAGGATTCNTTTTTTGATTACGATTTAGCAGCAAAAGGATTTCCTAATAATAATTTGAGTCTGGGTGTGAAAAATAATGAAGCTACTTTTTTTCTTTGGGGGGACAGTCATGCGATGGCTATGGCGAGGGCAATTGACCTCGCAGCTAAAGAGCTTTCAGTTGGTGGTCAATCAGCTATTAAAAGTTCCACTTTACCGGTCCTTGATTGGATAACCTCAGATTCATCTCAGATAAGTTATAATAATGAAATAATTAATCACTTGAGCCATGAGGAGCAGCGTAAGAAAATTAAGCATGTGATTCTTGCAGGCAGGTGGTGGCTTGCATTTAATCAGAGCATCAAAAATAATAAAGATTTTGAGGATTGTTTAAGGCAAACAATTACTAAAGTTCAGTCTTTAGGGTATTCTGTTAGTTTGGTGCGACAGGTTCCTCAGTGGACAGACCATTGGCATACTCCAAGTAGTTTCCCATTTAACTTCAATGTGAAAGATTTATCTTGGGTTTATANCGATCTAGAAATTTCAGTTTCAAATCTTCAGGTTCGCTTTAATGATCAGAATCAAATGTTTGAAGAAATCATTAAAGATTTTCCTAACCTTAGAATCATTGACCCGTTGCCATTACTCATTAGTTCGGAGCAAATTTATAAATTTAGAGAAAATAACAAATGGAATTATTATGATGATGATCATATCAGTGCTGATGGAGCTAGAAGGTTAAAGTCACTTTTTCAGTTTCTTGGTTCCTAAAACATTGATAATTTTTTATTGGGGTCCTTAAGATTTTCCTGATAAAGTGATTAATATCTAAACAATTACCTATCAAAAAATGAGTGTATTAGCTAAACGCAGAAAATTTATTTCAACAGCAGCTGGNGCAATGGGTTTACAGATCGTTCCAAGACATGTTCTTGGTGGCCCCAATCATACAGCCCCCAGTGAAAAACTTAATATTGCAGGTATTGGTATTGGAGGAATGGGATCACATAACCTTGCGCAGTGCGCCAAGTCAGAGCAAGTCACTGCTCTTTGTGATGTTGATCATAAGTATGCANGCGGAGTAATGAATAGGTATCCTGATGCCAAAAGATTTCATGATTACCGAGAGCTTTTGTCGAGCAATGTGGATTTTGATGCAGTTATTGTAGCCACTCCAGATCACACTCATGCTGTCATATCTGCAGCAGCGATGCATGCAGGAAAGCATGTTTATTGTCAAAAACCTCTGACTCATGATGCTTACGAGTCCCGCGCTCTTGCCAAGATTGCTAAACAAACCGGTGTCTCTACTCAGCTCGGAATTCAGGGTCACTCAGGAGAGGGTCGAATGTTAATTAGTGAGTGGATATGGGACGGTGCTATCGGCGAAGTAAACGAAGTCGAGGCATGGTGTAGTTTGTCTTATGCCCCTCACGGGCATGCTTCATGGAGTTCTCCATGTAGTGATCGCCCGTCTAAGGATCAGCCAATACCGGAAGGCATGGATTGGGAAAATTGGATAGGGCCTGCTCCGATGCGTCCCTATCATTCTTGTTATCATCCTAGAGTATGGCGTTGTTTTTGGGATTTTGGTTCAGGTATGATGGGTGATCGTGGAGTACATACGATTGATGCTATTGTTTCTTCTCTTAAACTAGGGCATCCTGAAAGTATTGAATGTCACCAGGTCAAAGGAGGCACTAAAGATGTTCATCCTGAGAGTGCAGTGATAGAATTTCGCTTCCCGGAGAGGAAAGGATTTTCTCCTCTCAAGCTAACTTGGCGTGAAGGTTCAGAGCCGCCTAGGCCAAAGGAACTTGAAAAGGGAAGAAACTTTCCCAAAGAGGGCGGAGTTATTTATAAAGGTAGTAAAGGAATGCTAATGAATGATGTTTATGGGGGTAGTCCTAGGCTGATTCCCGAAACGACAATGAAGGCCTATAAACGACCAAAGAAAACTTTAGTGCGTGTGAAGGATGGACATGAGCAAGATTGGATAAGGGCATGCAAAGATGGTAAGTATGATGGTGCTGGTGCTCATTTTGGTTACGGAGGTCATTTGACTGAGATTACTCTTTTGGGAAATGTTGCTAAACGTTTTCCTGGCAAGAGACTTAATTGGGATGGTGAGGCAATGCGTATCACTAACAATGATGCTGCAAATGCTTGGGTCAGGCGCCCTTACCGTGATGGTTGGTCTTTAGATAAGTTAGCCTAGAGGTTATCTTCTCTTTCAATTTTTAATCTCAGGAATTGAACACTCTCACCAGGTTTTAAAGATCGCATTTTNACTTCAATGGTTCCCTCTTCGGTAGGGGATTCAGATTGAATCGTAAAATCATTTGAAGATTCTAACCAATTGATAAGATTTTGAGATGATTCTAGTTTAATGATGGTGTTTTCCAGATCTGCCCTTTTGAAATATCGAATAATCAAATGACGTTCAGCATCAAAGTTTAATTTTAAAGGGGAATTTGGTATATCGTCACTGCTACCGAGTACGTTTTCTGCAAATTGATTGAGACCGTCACCATCATTATCTCTGCCTTGATCGCTTAATGATTCATTGGGATCCTCTATACCTGGGCTGCCACCTATGCTAAAGCTTTCGAACCAGTTTTCTCCAATAGAGTGGTCTGGGTTATTCTTAGGTTGAATAAGAATTAGGCTAAACCCCTCTCCGTCAGATTTTACGGGCCAAGGAGACCTATCGTTATAGGAAAAGTCTTTGATGCTTGTAAGGCTAAGGTCAACGAGACGGAGCCGCTCTCCTGCATTTGAAAGTCCAGTGTCATTCGTAAATTCTCCGCTAGCCATGAAATCGGATTGATCTGGGTAACGCGTTAAAAATGCTGNCCTTTCTCTAGGAATAACAAGACGTTCATTTGGTTTAAGTGTTGTTCCCGATTCGAACTCATAATCAATCCCATTAGTAAAACGTACCCCTGAAAGGTCGGTAGTCTTTTCACTAATGTTCATAATCTCAATGAACTCAAATTGATCTTTGTCGGTAAAACCTTGAGTAATCTCACTCGCACTTAATTCTTTCGGATTAAACATGATTTCAGAGACTACGATGTTNCTTTCAGATGCAGGTTCTGAAGTTGAGGTGCTNATAATTGTGATATCATCACTTCCTATGACTTGTCCTGAAAAATCCAGAGCCTCAATTACATAACTACTACGGCCAGGTGATGCAGGGAGAGTGACTTGCCAATTCTCCTCATCTAACCATTGGACTGAAAGTGCATCATTTGAATCCTTTATTCTCAGGTTTCTTACATTAATCCAGCCTTTGCCTTTCACTTCCACTATATTANAATTTGTTTGAATATTATTAGGTGAGTCGATTGAAAAGCTGACCTCAGAAATCGAGTTTAATTGAGATAAAACGCTTCTGGAGCGGCTATTTATGTAACTTAAGTGACCTGACCAATTTTGGGAAGGGTCCAAGGTCTTTAAGTGATCGGTCCATTTAGACATGTAGTTTCTATTGTAAGTTGTACTGATAATATCATGCAGGTGGCCATAGTAGATTCTTTTTCTAGTATCATTTTGTGTTAGCCTGCGGCACTCAGAGTTAGCTGTGATTGAACGGTTCGCATCAAANGCAAAGTCCATATCATGAGGTAGAAACATTACTCTGCCATCTGGAAATGCATAATACATGCCGTTGTGTTGGCTTCCTGCACCGGCATTGTCGCCAGCACCTGAAAGAACCGCGTATGCCATGCCCCGGAACCAAGCGTCTACGTGAACCACATTTTCGACTTCGGCTTCAAAAGCTGAAGTGGATTTACTGAAAAGTTTTGTGTAATTCATTATCGGTTCAAAGTTATTTGCTTCACGCTTATTTTTCTTAAGGTAGAACCATCGGTAACTTTCTGGGTCATCTCCTAAGTCTTGAGGTGATATTCCATACACTCCGTCTGGTTGAGGTCTTTTTAATCCTGATCCATTCAAAGTAGTCGGATAGTATATCAGTTCGTATTCAAAAAGATTGCCATCCCCATCCTCACCGAACTGTGAATCCATAAAAACATCCTCGTACCTTGCCATTTGTAAGGTTGCTCCCCGAGTGTGTCTGTCCAGAGGTGCCATGACTTTAATGAAATCGTAGTAACGACTNACAATTCCACCNCTATTAGCTATCATAATATCGAATAGTAATTCGATTTGTCCTGAGCCGACGCCCTCAGATCTATCAATTGCTATGGATTTGTGAATGCCTCGGTAGGGTTGGTCNCGACCAAAATTAAAATTATAACCAACCCTAGGATTTTGACTTCTCGCCCTTTCGCTTCCTTTGAGTCGCATCTTAACATCATAGTAGATTTCCTCTTCTCTATCGATCACAGTAACGCCTAGTCTATCATTACTCATTACTTCAGTTTCCTGGTGGATAAAGTCACGATCATCGTTAGTTATAACGATTCTGAAATTATGCCATCCATTTGTTGATGCTAGGCCATCATCCACTTTGTAAAGTGCTCTAGAGTCTGGACCTGCCTGCGGAAAGTATGATGCCTCACCGATTCCATCAGTACCTTTAACGTAAAACTGAACCACTGATTTTCTTNCTTGAGCTGGAATCATGGCTTCATAATTAGTCTTTATTTTCACCATATTAAGGCTCTTAAAAGATCCTCCGTTAACGGAATAATAAAGGCGCATTGAGCTGACGCTATCTGGGTCATTTGCTTCAAGACTAACTTTTACGATTTCATTAGAAGACGGAACGGCTGGTGAGTGAATAAGATTGCTGTATGTGGGTCCAATATTATTACTACTAGTGGAATTGGTTTTTGAAGGAGTTCCGACATTTGCTGGCCGATCAACGGCTGTCGTTTTTGCCAATCTATTAAAATAAAGTCTAGAATGGAGAAGGTTCGTTCCAGACACCCANCGTGCCTTGAAAGANATCTCNTATTCGGTTCCATTTCTTACCTGACTTGATAAAGTTGTCTCTAGTTGATTNTGCATGTGACCGGTGGCGGAGCTTGCCTTAATCCTTAGCACTTTATTTGCTGGATTTTCTGGGTCGTTAATNACTGCAGTATGGCGATGAGTGCCTCTTAGTCTCCAGTTGTCCGTTCCTTGCGAAAAATTAGTATTCCTCAAAAGTTGTCTTGCTTGCCCATCGGGATCTTCAATAACGTTAATATCATCNATAAGAATTTCTCCTGAGTCTAGTAGTCCAATATTAAATTCCCTCCATTGAGAGTCTGGTCCACGACTAGATGAAGCTGTTCCTCGATAGGAATACGTTTTCCATTGAGTGTTGTGAGACTCATTGCTAGTTGTCCAGGATTCGGCCGAATAATTGTCGGCGTCTAGGTCTATTAGTTCGAGTGATGCGCCTCCGCCATCTGCAATGCTTGGCCACCTCCCACTGTCATAATATCGTACTATATCGACTGGATTTTTATATTGATCCCTAAGGAGAATTCTTTCTCCCGACCTTGATAAGGACCCTTTAAACTCACCAATGAGTCTTGAGTCTGGATAAGCTTCTATGAACANGTCTCTATCATTCGCAATGCAAGCATGTTCTCCTGGTCCGAGGAATGTTCCTTGCTCAAATTCAAAATCGACTCCGTCACTAAATTCCCAACCATCAAGGTTGATGTTTTGATTGGTACGATTGGCGATCTCAATCCATTGGTTTCTTGAGTTTCTATACGGAGTTCCTTCNCTTCCATTACTGGTTTTTATAATTGTTTCTAAGGATACCCCAAAGACCATATCGCTACTTGATGAGGATCCTTGGTGAGTTTCGACAGACAGTAAGTTTTGACCGGTTCGTAATGCTCCCGCGGGAATGGATATTGTTCTTACGATAGCGTTACTCACAGTTGGACTTGCTAATTGATCAGGGNTCGATGGACCCTCCGGCATGTTAAACCTGCCCACAGCTTTACCATTAAGATAGAAGATGGCGCCATCATCTATCTGATGACTTAGCAATAATTCATCGGTTTGACGTAATTGATCAATCGTTACATTNAAATCGGTTTCAAAATAATAGGATGTAATTTGAGCAGAGTACTCTGCACTTGACCATGCGGTCCTTAGAGGTATAGGCAAGTTGCCTGTCTCTCTCCCGATTGGCGCTGGTCCTTGCTCCCAAGTGTTGTTGGGAAGGTGTCTAGNTTGATACCATTCTAATGGTTGGCCAGTACCAGAACGATCAAATCTCCAAGTCGAATTAAATGAGACTAGGCTAACCGTTTCAAATGTTGGTGGGATGGCTTCAATGGCAGCTANACCTGGAGGGTTGTAACAGATTTCACTGATAATAATCTGTTCATTAAAATTAAATTGATTGCGCTCTAATGGAGTGGCCTTTTGAGGGTAAAGCCATTCACCATTCTTTTGGGAGGATCGGCCTCGCAAACGGTTCGTTTGCTCGCGAGCGTCTAATACGGAACCAATTGATTTACTGTATAGAAATATTTTTTCGCCGTGCTTAGGTCTAAATCCAATTTCTTGTTCAGTCAGTAATACCGTTTCTCCTGAACCGATTGATTGATCCAACAAGGTGAATTCTCGTTCAGGATCAGCTTCAATTGATAAAACCATTCCACCCAAGTTGGTGGATCCAATTCCCTCGTTAACCAGTTCAATCCAAAAACTTTCTTCATTCACTGAGGGAACCTCATTAATAAAAATTTTATCAGAATTCGATTCTTGAGGTTCTGTTACTTCCACTTCAAGCTCAATGCCGAAAACGATGTCACTATTGCCGATCCTACTTTGATGGACCTCTACAGATATTCTATTTTGACCTTGTTGGAGGCTAGATGGATTGAGGTAAACGTTTTCTGAGAGTTCGTCTACTTCGATATTGTTTGAGGCCAGAGTGGACGAAGTAATGTCTCCGTCAGGCATGTTGACTCTAAGTGCTTCTTTACCATTAATGTATACTATNGCGCCGTCATCAATTCCATGTCTTATGATAAGAGACTTTAGGTTCTCAAACTCAGTATCATTAAGTGAAAACCCTTTCTCGAAGTAGTAAGTAGTGACGTAAGGGTCGTTTCGACCTGGGAAATTTAATCGCGTTTCGATTGGTATTGTAGTGCCGCTTTCGAACCCAATTCCTCCTTTACCTCTTAGCCAATCTTCACTAATTGAGTGAGAAACTTCGTGCCATTCAGGGCCGAGATCGTCGCCACTTTCATTGTAAAGCCATTCATCGTCCAGAATGATTAAAGGAACTTTTNTGGATGGAATTTCAGATTCATCTCTTGGNAAATTAATTGATCCTGGGCTTCCTCCAATTTGATTTGAAAACGTCCAGTTTTCTGGAGGCTTGTTCGCACTGTAAGGATAAATTTTTGATAAAGTTGCTCCTGAGCCATCTGCTTCCTCTGGCCACCTACCACTATCACTGAAGTTTAGTTCATCCATCATCCGGTTGCCCTTATTGTAAAGTCTTAGGGTTTCTCCTGAATTGTTTATGCTCCCTATGAAAGGCCCCAATTGCCCCTGCTTAGGTTCTTTAGCGATGACTAAATATTCCCCTGGTTCTATGAATGTGTTATCTGGGATGGTGTATCCNATTCCGTCTACCCTCCATCCTGAAACGTCGGTCATAATCCCCATTTGGTTGAATATTTCTATCCATTCTTCATTTTCTTGGCTTCCGATAGGGTTGTAATGAACTTCATTAAAAACCACTACCGCGTCGGGAGAGCTGTGAGCTTTAATAATAAGAAAGAGAGCGCATGCAACCATTGCTACTCTGTTAATGAGGTTAGCCATTTTTTGGGGAGTTTACATATTAGTTTATCAGACTCGCTGTGACCTTCAATAGCTATTGAGACTTTGTGCTCATTATGATAAATAACATTAACTCATNAAGNTGATTAATAGAATAAAAGCATTACTTTTTATATCCATCCTAATTTTTTTTACTCAAGAAATTAGATCAGAGTCATCATTCCTTATGGACGAAGGGCTTGAGCTCACTCTTAGTGCTTCCGAGCCCGAAATTCTAAGTTTAAGTAATATTGATGTGGATCATTTGGGCAGAGTTTGGGCTTGCGAAGTCGTTAATTACGGGCCCAATCAAGGAAAGAGAAAAGAGGGAGATAAGATTTTGATCATGGAGGATCAGGACGGAGATGGAAAAATGGATAAGGTGAAAACTTTTTATCAGGGCAATGACGTTGATGCGGCGATGGGTCTTTGTGTGTTGAGTGACAGAGTCATCGTTTCAGTAACTCCAAATATTTGGGTATTCTATGATGATGATGGAGATGATGTCGCTGATAGAAAAGAGCTTCTTTTTTCTGGTGATGGGCGTCCAGTATATGATCACTCATATCATTCTCTTGTTTATGGTCCTGACGGAAAAGTATATTGGAATTTTGGAAATACGGGAAAAAATTTAAAAACTAANGATGGTCAGATATTAGAGGATATNCATGGAAGAGTAGTCGAAGACAAGGGTAAACCTTTTTGGGGAGGTATGGTTTTTCGATGTGACCTTGACGGTAAAAATCTTGAGATATTAGGACATAATTTTAGAAATAATTATGAGGTGACAGTTGATTCTTTTGGCTCACTCTGGCAGTCAGATAACGATGATGACGGGAATAGGGCTACCCGTATTAACTTTATTATGGAAGGTGGAAACTTTGGTTATTTGGATGAGTTGACTGGGGCAGGTTGGCGTAAAAAAAGACCAGGAATGCATGAGAATGTTTCTCTGGCTCACTGGCACTTAAATGATCCTGGGGTCGTTCCGAATGTTATACAAACTGGGGCCGGTGCACCGACAGGGATAACTGTTTATGAGGGACGGCTCCTACCAAAAAAATATTGGGATCAGCTCATACATTGTGAGTCTGGGGTTAATGTCGTGAGAGCTTATCCTGTCAGGGATCATGGAGCTGGATATCAAGCAGACTCAATTGAGATGATGAAGAGTATTAAGGACCGATCCTTTAGACCGGTTGATGTTGCGGTCGCTCCCGACGGATCCATATTTATTAGCGATTGGTATGACCCCATNATTGGCGGTTTAGCGCAGCGGGACATTTCGNGAGGCCGTCTCTACAGGATAGCGCCCAAGGGTTCACGTTATGGCCAGCCAAAGCTTGGCTATGGTTCTGCAGAGGAATGTGTTAATGCACTTAAAAATCCAAATTATTGTGTCCGCTATAAGGCATGGAATGCGTTGCACAAGATGGGATCAAAAGCGGAAAAAGAACTCATGAAGATGTTTCTTTCAAAAAATTCAAGGCACAGAGCTCGTGCTTTGTGGCTAATGGGAAAGATAGAAGGTCGTTCTGCGCATTTCGTTGATATGGCTTCTAAGGATCAGGACCCGAATATTAGGATCCTCGCACTTCGTCTCGCAAGACAAACAGGGACACCACTAATAAAGATTATTGAAAAAATGACATCTGATACATCAGCTAAAGTTAGGCGCGAATGTGCTATTTCTCTAACTCACCTAAGAGGGGACAAAAAAGCAAGTTTATGGGCATCCTTGGCGATTAATCATGATGCTGGAGATCGGTGGTCTTTGGAAGCACTTGGAATCGCTGCAGCAAATGATTGGGATTCATGTCTGTCTTCATGGCTTAAACTGGCAGGAGATGATTGGAATACGGATAAAGGAAAGGATATTATTTGGCGGAGCCGTGCCAAAGAGTCTTCGCTTTTGATCGCCAAGATACTCAAAGATCCCAAGGTGCTAGAGAAGGATCGTCCACGTTATTTTAGGGCTCTTGATTTTCAGGACGCGGCTCAAAGAGAGGAGGCTCTGATTAAGATTCTTGAGTGAAATTTAGGGTTTCCATCTTTGAAACAATCCTCTTTCTATGAAAATAGAAAAAAGGATCGACTTCACTAACCTTTTTAGGGCTTCATAGAAACTAGATGTCTGATATTGAAATTGCCAAGAAAGCGAAGCTTGAGCCTATAGCAGATCTTGCTGAGCGCACCCTAGGAATAAAAAAAGATCAATTGATTCCTTACGGTCACTTTAAAGCAAAGATTGATCCGAGTTCGTTTGCTGAAAGTGGCTCGAATACTAATTCAAAGCTTGTTCTTGTTACAGCTATTTCTCCGTCTCCAGCCGGTGAAGGAAAGACAACCACCACAATTGGCCTTGGTGATGGTTTGAGGANGATAGGTAAAAATGCAACGATTTGTCTTAGAGAGCCTAGCCTTGGTCCCTCCTTTGGAATGAAGGGGGGTGCAGCGGGTGGCGGTTATTCACAAGTCGTTCCTATGGATGAAATTAATCTACATTTCACCGGTGACTTTCATGCAATCACCTCCGCAAATAATCTTTTAGCTGCTATCATAGATAATCATCTTCACTGGGGTAATAAACTTAATATCGACCCGCGCAAGGTGACTTGGAGAAGAGCCATTGATTTGAATGATCGTTCGCTTCGGGAAATTGTTTCAGGCCTTGGTGGGNATGCTAACGGATTAACGCGTGAGGCTGGTTTTGATATTACTGTGGCTTCAGAAGTCATGGCTATATTTTGTCTCGCTACCGACCTCAACGATTTGAAGCGCCGCCTTGGTCAGATTGTGGTTGGAAAAAATCAATCAGGAGAAGATGTGCTCGCCAGTGAATTGATAGCTGAAGGATCTATGACTGCTTTACTGAAAGATGCCATTATGCCTAATTTGGTTCAGACTTTGGAAAAGACNCCGGCCTTTGTTCATGGTGGTCCTTTTGCCAATATTGCTCATGGTTGTAACTCGGTTTCGGCTACTAGGCTTGCTCTAAATTTATCCGATATTGTCATTACTGAGGCAGGGTTCGGTGCAGACCTTGGCGCAGAAAAATTCTTCAATATTAAATGTAGAAAGTCTAAACTTAACCCTGACGCATCAGTTATTGTGGCTACGATTCGGGCATTAAAGTATCATGGTGGAGTGAAGCGTTCTGAATTGAATCATGAAAATTTAAAAGCCATGGAGAGGGGTTTTGCTAACCTTGAAAGGCATCTTGAAAATATAGCCAAGTTTGGAGTTCCTTGTGTCGTTGCCTTAAATGCCTTTAGTGCTGATACCAAGGCAGAGACTGATAGGTTTATCGAGTTATGTCAGGGCATCGGTATTAAGTCTGTGCTTGCTACTCATTGGGCTGATGGAGCTAAAGGCGCAGAAGACCTTGCTCANGCTGTTGTTGAATTACTTGATTCTCAGGATAGCGCATNCAGTTTTAAAACTCTTTATCCTGATGATATGTCATTAGTTGATAAGTTAAGGACCGTTGCCAAAGAAATATATAGAGCTGATGATGTAGATTTTAGTCCGGCTGTTCTTAAGAGGCTAAAAGCGCTTGATGAGACCGACGTTAGAAATTTCCCAGTTTGTATAGCGAAGACGCCATACAGTTTTAGTGCGGATCAAAAAATGCGAGGAGCAGTCTCTGGGTTCACCCTGCCTATAAGGGAAGTTCGTGTGGCTAATGGAGCTGAATTTGTAGTGGCTCTATCAGGTGAAATTATGACGATGCCTGGACTACCTAGAGTCCCTGCCAGCGAGAGAATTAATGTCGATGAGTCTGGTGAACTTAGCGGTTTGAGCTAATTTAAATCTTAGCCTAGTTCTAAGATTTGATTTAATTTAGAGGAGGCTTCCTCAGTTTTCACAGGAAACCACTTGTCTTCAGTGTTTGTAATAACCTCAAGTTTTTCAAGCTTAGCCAAAGCGTCTTCGGCTTCGAAATTAATATCTAATTCGATAACTTCCTTTAATTTTTTTTCAGCGATTTCGTGTACTTGATCTGCCCGAATACCTGAATCTCCAAATTTCCAAACCACGTAATANGCAATGACCATTTCTCTGTAATCTTGGAATTCGGCTTCATGTAAAAGACGTAAAAGGACTCCTGAATTATTATCCAGATTTTGAAAATAGAGATTGCGAGTCAGGTTGAGCTGATACTTATCTTTGGTCTTTTTATAAGAAATAAATCCCCTAAAAATATAGTAGATTATGCCTGCTGGAATGACCCAAAATTTAATGAACGTTGCAAGGGAAGCGAAGATCGCCACAGCAACCATCAGCCTTACGATTTTTACGATGCTCAACACTATCCCTGAGAGAGCTGGTATAATAATCTTTCCACGGTCCAAAAGGCTCATTTTTACCTGAGTTCCTGGCAATAATGTGTGAAGATCAGAGTGAGGAATACTTTTAAAGTTTTTTAGATATACATAGGAACTGGACTGCTCTTTGGGTAAGTCCTCGTGGTTCTTCAGTCTAAAGGCAATGATGAGTCGTTGATATACCTCAACATTGAATTGTTCTTCTTTNAAAAATTTTTTCCAACTCCTTTTGGTCCATATTTGAGTCTCATCTCCTCTCCCATAAACATGAAGTTCTTCAAAGAGCGAGAAGTCGACTTTCATCCTNAGTCCTAGTGCCGTGGCGTTGTCTACGGCCGTTTCAAGTTCATCGACAGGAAGCTTTCTGTAATTTGCATTCGCGAGTAAGTCCTTTAGCTCAGCAAAAACCTCAGAGGATTCTTTGTTCTCGGGGTCCTTTAATATAAGAACCGAGTCAGGATCTAAGGGTTGGTATAACTTTTGAACTTTAATCTGCCAAGCGTGATATTGCTTGTGAAGAGTGGATGAAATTAGCTCAAAGAAATTTCTTAAATCAGTTGTTTCTTTCTCTGAGCAATTTTCAAATTCAGGTAGGCACTCCAAAAGTTTTTCCCGGCCAATGGGTATGAAGTGTTCTCTACGGTTTGGCATATATATTAATATATAATAATTTTTGTTTCTTAGAGTCTTAGTGAATCAAGATTTAATTCCAAGAGTAATATTGTTATTAATTTTTTTTGATTAGCACATCGTTTATCGGAGAAAAAATATAAGGATGAGTTTACTAATAATATAATGTTAGGAATTTATAAGAATTGGATTGTTTTATACCAATTGATTTCATAAGGTTATTCATAACTCATTGATTATTATGAAATTTATAAAGATCTCCACCGCTACGGTTAAATTATTTCTTTTAGTTGCACTAGGCTATCCCTCATCTAGTTCTCACGCGCTTGATATACTTGGTTACTGGGACTTTAACGATCCTTCGGACCCCGTCGTTGCTTCTGATGTGACGGGTGGTTCACCGGATCTTGAGTTTATTGGAGGTGCTTCCTATACGCCAGAAGGGGATGGATTTAGTGATGCAGCCGGAGACTATGCTTTAGACCTTGGGGGCGTGAATGATGGTTCTTTAGCTCAAACTCTTGAAGGAGATCATTTAAATTCAGCCTTTGAAAATAATGCTATGTCTGTCGCCTTTTGGCAAAATACAACTCAGACGGGAAACACTAGTTCGTTTTGGATACATTCGCCAGCTGCAGGAGCCAATGACAGAGGTTTTCAGGCTCATACCCCGTGGAGTAATGGAACTATTTTCTTTGATCAGTCTGGATGCTGTGGGGCGACTCAGAGACTCACTGTTGCAGGACTCGTTCAATTAGAACAGTGGCAACACTATGTTTTTCAGAGAGATGCCGATGGAAATATGGAGATCTGGGTAGATGGGGTACAACAGGCAAGCCAGGGAGGAGCCGAGCCTCTTGATGAGTTTAATGGAATTATTACGATCGGTGCTGAGGGTCCAACCCAAGCAAATAGCATGGCGGGAAGAATTGACGATTTTGCGATTTTTAATGAGGCTTTAACCAAAGACCAAATCGTCACTCTTGCGGGTGGAAATAGTCCACTAGCTTTGATCGATACGAGTGATGATGATGATGATGGGCTTCCTGACATTTGGGAGGAAAAGTACGCTGGAAATCTTACTGACCTTAGTGGTGTTGCAACAGTATTAGAAGATGAAATTTCTTTTGGAGGCCCCATAACAGATGAGGCCAGCATGGGAGTCTCCACTGATATTACTTATACTCACGCCATGAGTGGTCACACCGCTGTGACAATAAATGGTGTTACCTTTGAGGCATTACGACCCAATCAATATCCCGAAAATTTTGATTATGAAACCTTTAGACACGAAGCTGGTAACGGAGCGTTAGTTCTAGGGGATCCAATGTCACAGGCACTGAGGGCTTTTTGGAATCCTACTACTGGCGGAGTAACTAGCTCTGAGATCAGAAAAATGATGGATGCTTCTTTCTACAATGGGGCAGGTGGCGATGGATCGAATGAGGATGTTAGGCTCAGTGGTTTGACTCCTGGACAAGCCTATGAATTTAGATTTTATCACCGCCCATTGGGTCCTACCGGTTCATTACCGCCTAATTTTGGAGAATCATATGCAGATTGTATTATGAAATTTACNACTGGGGGTAACTCTAAGTCGATATCATATGATATTGCTGAAGCCTCCAAACCTCCGATCAACATGNCAAACAATCACCAAGTNTTTTACTTGAGCTACAAATATACAGCCGGAGATGATGGAAAACTGGTCCTCAATATGAAAACCCCTAAAGTTGTGCCCAACTGGTGGGTAGATCAGAGTAGTTCTTCGCCTCTTATCTATGCTCTATCAAATCAGGAAATAGAAGGTGGAGTCAGTGGCGACTTTGATGGAGACGGATTGACTGACCTTGATGAGTATGAGGAAACTAAGACCGACCCGACCAAAGCGGATACTGATAGTGACGGTCTTAGTGATGGAGTGGAAACAAATACAGGTACCTTTGTCGGTGTGACCAATACTGGAACTGACCCAAAGAATTCAGATACTGATGGTGATGGTCTTGCTGATGGCGTTGAAACTAAAACTGGTTTATTGATTGATGAGGGAAATACCGGAACTGATCCTAATAATGCAGATACTGATGGTGACGGTTACACTGATGGTGGTGAAATATCTGGGGGGACTGATCCTAATGATGAGAATAGTAAGGGAGCCATTCCTCAGCCATTCCTCTACGTTGATTTTGAAGCAGAGGCTGAAGATATGAGTGAGAACGCTAATAATGGCGAGGTTGATGGAGATGTAACTTTTGATGTCGCAGGTGCTGAAGGAGGGTCAACTCCTACGACAGGTGCGAGCTTTAACGGAGGCCATATTGATTTCTTGGATATTGATATGAACGCTATGATTCGTGATTTTGAAGATGGAAGCTACACTTTCTCATGTTGGCTAAAGCCTATCGGGTCAGCTGGTGACCAAGGTTTTATTTGGGGGCAAACTGATCAAGGCATTCATAATGGAATTCGTAATGGTGGATTATTACATAGTGCACACTGGGGAGCTGATTGGAACGCTAGTACTGTTCTTGAAGCGGAACAGTGGGTGCATGTTGCGTGGACTTATGATGGAATTAATGACATCGCTACAATTTATCTAAATGGTGAAATTGATGGTGGTCCACAGGCTCAAAGAGCTGCTAATGGAGGCGGTTCATTNGTGCTTGGTGCCAGAAATAATGGGGACATTCCTTACAATGGAGAAATTGATGACGTTGCCATTTGGAGAGAGGCACTTCCTCAGGGTTCGATCCAGGCTTTAGCTGATGGAACGAGTCCGATTGGTGCAACCAATGAGGATAGTGATGGTGATGGACTACCTGATTCTTGGGAGGAAAAGTATGGGGTCGATGATCCAGAAGGAGACGATGATAATGATGGGCTTACTAATGCAGATGAACTTGAAAACAGGACAAAACCAAATAAGGCAGATTCTGATGATGATGGACTTAATGATAAAGTTGAGATTACCGACACCAAGACTAATCCCCTTAGAGCCGACACTGATAAAGATGGTTTATTAGATGGCGTTGAAAGTAATACAGGAATTTTTGTAAGTAACACGAATACGGGTACTGATCCTAATGAGGATGATACTGATGAAGATGGATTTAACGATAGCTTTGAAATTGCAGAGGGAAGTGATCCTAATAATAAATCAAGTGTTCCTAATGTTCCGTTAATCACTCTATTGGGTACTGGTACAGCAGCACTCCTCCAGAATGACCTCACTGACCCAGAAAATGATGGGGTCGAGGGGCCGACAGAAGTTGGGCCACCTCAGACAGCTGGTACTGGATTTAATTGGATTAGTATTAATGCAAGTGAAGAGAATTATTTCTCTGGCCAGGGTGGTAGTGAAGGAGCCTTTGATCTCTTCGATAACACGACCGGCGGTGGAGCCGCCAAGTGGTGTTGTTCCGGTGCACCTCAGTGGGTTACCGTTGAGTTTGAAGAAGCTGTTTCTCTATCTCACTTTGTC
Source organism: Verrucomicrobiales bacterium (assembly GCA_002705125.1). Taxonomy (GTDB): domain Bacteria; phylum Verrucomicrobiota; class Verrucomicrobiia; order Verrucomicrobiales; family DEV007; genus EC70. The sequence goes on from PAHQ01000112.1 coordinate 25,205, forward strand.
ATCGCTGCTAGTAATGACACTATTTCTCATAATAGAGCGCCACTTGACTGGGGAATTTATGGTTCCAATGATGGTGAAAACTTTGAGCCAATTTTTGAGCAAAGTTCAGATGAAGTTATCTGGAAAGCAGATGAAGAGGTTTATCGTTTTGATCTTACCAGTCCCTCTGATGCTTATACTTTTATTAAGTATGATGTAACGAGGACTAATGGCAATGCCCACGAGATTGGGGAAATAGAATATTTTGGTGAGTTTGGTGCAGGTAGTTCTCTTGAGATAACCGAGATTACTTATCAAAAAGCAACTAACAAAATAGAAATGACTTGGAATTCAAGAGAGGGTAAAACTTACGGTATCTTCTATTCATTAAATCTTGAGGACTTTGATGCAGATGTCGATGACGGAATTATTGCAGAGGGTGATACGACGACCTACACGTTCGAGAATCCCGAGCCTAGTCAAGATAAAATATTTTTCCGAGTCATGCGGATGGATGAGTAAATGTTATAATTTAATCATTGGTTAGAAATACTTTATAGAAGATAATTAAGTATTAGATTCGAGTTAATGAATCAGTATTTTCGGTTTTCATTATTTGTAGCTTTATATTTTCTCATTTCTGTATCCATTTCATTTGCTGAAAAGGGGTATCCGGAACAGGTACAGCCTGTTGAAATTAAAAGTTCAGCTGATGGAGTATTGCAAAATGCTCTTTATTTTTCCCCAAAGGTTGACCACGAGGTGCCTCTTCTCGTNGCTCTCCATACNTGGAGTAGTGACTGGAAGAACACTCACAATGTTCCANTAGCAGAAGGTAGTATTGAGAGGGGATGGGCTTTCATACATCCAGATTTTCGTGGTCCAAATCGTAGGCCAGAGGCTTGCGGGTCTGATCTCGCAGTTTCAGATATTATTGATGCCGTGAATTGGGTTCAGAAAAAAACGAAGATCGATAAGAGTCGAATATATTTAGCCGGAGTTTCTGGAGGAGGGCATATGGCTCTTCAGATGGCGGGACGAGCTCCTCAGATCTGGGCTGGCGTTAGTTCGTGGGTGCCGATCACTGACTGTGCTGCTTGGCACAGAGAATGTGTTAAATCTGGAAGAAAATATTNTAACGATCTTGAAAAGTCGTGTGGAGGAAAGCCAAGCGTGAGTCCTGCTGTTGATGAAGAATACAAAAGAAGATCACCTCTAACTTGGCTAGGCGAGGCCTCTAAAGTGCCAATTGATATTAATGCAGGAATTACGGATGGGCATACCGGTAGTGTTCCTATTAGTCATTCTTTAAGAGCATTTAATTTGCTNGCCAAAAATATTCATAGAATAACAGATGAAGAGATTAAGTTCTTTACTGAAAAGTCTGAAGTCCCTGAATCACTTGCTAAGGCNAAACCTGACCCCTCTTACGGCGAAGACCANCAGCCGCTTTGGCGGTCAAAATCTAATATGGCTCGCGTTACTATTTTTGATGGCGGGCATCAGATGATTCCGACAGCTATCTTTGCCTGGCTGGGACAGCAAGAAAAGAAATGAATAAGAGATGAACTTTTCAATATAATTTATATCGATTTAATTTATTACCGGATTCTACGAGTGATATAGTTTTGAATTGCAATACCTTAGGATTAATCGCTTTAAATTGATGTGCTAAGTGGAGAGAGAAGTGAAAATTAAGTGAGTTTCCCATTTGATCGTGTACGTTTATTAATAATGAATCGTAAACAATTAATCATTACTTTTTTACTCATTACGTTCGGTGGCACTCAAGTTGTTACATCTGACGAGCGAGCAGAATCGAGTAGGGGGTTTAAGAACTGGGATAAGAATGGAGATGGTTTTCTAATTCCCAGTGAAGTTCCAGAAGGACCAAGAGAAAACTTTAATAATGTCGATAGAAATAAAGACGGTAAAGTGACCCTTGATGAGCATCTATTGGCTACNGTNGGTCCTGAAGAGCCCAGGAAAAGAAAAGTTAGGAAACCTGATTCCAATCAGTACAAGCGTCACGTGATTCGTCAAACTTGGGACCAAGAGAAGGAAGGTTATGATCGTGAATATTATGTAAGTGTACCAGAAAAAGAAAAATCAAAAATTCCAGTCCTTTTTGTTTTTCACGGAGGTGGGGGCAAAGCTAACAATATGATTAGAGGATGGTCGAGGCGTTTTAGTGATTATCTTGTTGTTTCACCTCAGGGCTATAAAGGAGGATGGAATATATCAGCTGAAGCCACGAAGGCTCCTGACACTGATTTTTTCAAAGAGATAATCAAAGATCTCAAAGTTAAGTACCCTAAGGCAAATCTTTCAGGCGTATCCATGGTTGGGTTTTCGAATGGAGCTGGTTACATTTTTCGTCTTCTTATCGAGATTGATGATGAGAATTTGATCAAACGAGTGGTCCCAATGGTCTCCTCAATGGAAGAAGGGCAATATCACGACNGCTCGTTCTGGCAAAGATCTAATGATAAGAACGGAAATTATGACGTTAAGAAAAAACCGGTTACAAAAAGNTCCATGCTNTCTGTTCATGGTACCGAGGATAGAGTAGTTCCTTACCTTGGAGGTAAGAGAGGTAGAAATGCAATCCACTTGTCAGCGCAGGACACAGCATTTTATTGGGCCCAACAAAAAGGATTCAAAGGAAAGAAGATTGCAGATAAAGACGGGAAGGAAATTACTAGTGACATTATTTCTTATACTTACAAAAAAGCTGACGTGACGCACATCAAGGTAGTTGGAGGAGGGCACGGATTAGGTCCTAAGGGTGAAAAGGTAAACCCAATGATTAATGATTTTATTCGGACCGGAAAAATAAAAAGAAGTTATTAGATATATTAATCCAGTATTTCCCATGCTGTACCGCTATCTCATTAGTTTAATTGGATTCCCTCTAAGGTTTTTCATACTACTGGCAACTATATTCAGCCTAGAGGCTGTAGACATTGCGCCTGAAACAAAAAAGTTCCTTCAAAAAAATGGACCTAATGTTCTTAGGATATTAAATGAATCTAGGGAGAAGGATTATGCCGAAATTTTTGAAGAGGCAGAATCAAGGATTGCTGAATTGAAAGAGGAATTTCTTGAAGAGAAAAAGGAGAGGGGTGAAGAGTTTGCTAATAAGGTTGCGCTTCTAGAGGATAACTTCATAGCTCTTGAATTTGAATTGTGGAAAATTGAGGAGGGTAAGTCTTCCGAGTTTGATGGAGAGCAAAAAATTGAGAGCCTTCTCGTTCGTAGAGTTAAGATTCAGAACGCCCTGGATGAGGAGATCATCAAAGAGTTAAAGGAGGAGGGAGAAGATTCAATTGAAGAAGCGGAAGAAGTTAAAGAAGAGATTGAATGGAGAAATGCTAACATTGAAGAGGCTGCTCGTGATCTTTTTGAGGAGCTCTTCGGTGAAATTGAGGAAGAAGAGGAAGAAGAGGAAGAAGAGGAAGAAGAGGAGTGGGATGAAGATACTCCAATTTATGAGCCTCCCTCTGGAGATAAGAATGAAGATGGTCAGGAGTTGTCAAAANTGTTACCTGATTTCAATAAACACATCCTACCAGTTTTAGACAACTACTGCCTGAATTGTCATGATTCGGAATCAGCTAAGGGAGACATTGATCTTGAGGCTGCTCTAAAAAGGCGACCCTTTGTTCGTGATCTTGCATTGTGGCAAAATGTTGCTGAGAGAATTAGGAGTGGTGATATGCCCCCCAAGGGNAAAGACAAGCCCGAAGATAAAGAGGCTTTAATGGTGAGAGCTTGGGTGCAAAAAGAGATTAATGGCTTTGATTATGGTAAGGTTCGCGAACCTGGAAACGTGCCTGCTAGGCGTCTCTCTCGTGAGGAATACAATAGAACAATACGTGACCTTATCGGTCTTGATTTAAAGCCTGCGGATCAATTCCCAATGGACTTTACGGGTACTAGTGGATTTTCAAATAGTGCAAATACCCTTTTTATGCACACCTCTCACCTTGATCGATACATCAGCGCCTCGGAAATGGTCATTGATGCAGCTCAGCAAGATAATAAAGTATGGAGTCAACTAACCCGTTACGGTGATGCTCAAAAAAATCTTAAGGCATTTATTGAAAAGGCTTATAGAAGGCCTGTAGGAGAGAAAGAACTAGTTCCGATAATCCAAGGTTATAAAAGAAATTTAAACAAAGGAAAATCTGAAAAAGAATCCTTGGGTAATGCTATGAAAGTTATCCTCGTCTCTCCTAATTTCTTAATGAGAGTTGAGAACCCCGCTCCTTTAGGAGAAGATCAGAAAATTTCAAATTATGATATGGCGTCTAGACTGTCATATTTTCTTTGGGCGTCCGCACCAGACGATGAGCTGTTCCTAATGGCCAAACAAGAAAAGTTGCAGGATCCCAAAGTCATTCGTGATCAGATGACAAGAATGCTAAAGGATTCAAAAAGTCTATCCTTGGGTCGTATCTTTGCAGGTGAGTGGCTAAGTACTGATGATGTGGGACCAAGAATTCGTAAAGATCCTATTGATAATCCATGGTGCACTGAGTCCTTAATGGCTTCGATGAGGGAGGAGACGTCCTTATTTTTTCATTCTTTGATCCTAAACAATGAGCCTGTTCGGCGTCTCATCGACTCAGACTATACTTATCTTAATGAGGAGCTTGCAGAATTTTATAGAATTCGAGGCGTTGAGGGAAAAGAGATGAGAAGAGTCAAAATTGATACACCTCAGAGAGGTGGAATTTTTGGGCACGCGAGTGTTCTTGCTACGACATCATTCCCTCATCGAAGTAGTCCTGTTCTGAGAGGAACATGGATTCTTACGACTTTACTTGGAACGCCACCGCCACCGCCACCACCGGANGTTCCTGAAATTGATGTTGGTGGAGGTAGGAGAGCGGCAACGACCTTGCGCGAAAAACTAGAGGTGCATCGTGACTCTAAAAGCTGTGCCGGTTGTCATTCTCAAATTGATCCTCTCGGCTTTGCTCTTGAAAATTATTCCGAGTTTGGTCGGTGGCGAGGTGGAGTCGATAATCGTGGTGAATTGCCTAACGGTGCCNGGTTCCGTGGTCCGCAAGGTCTAAAAATGGCGCTCATTGATAATAGAATTGATGACCTTGGGAAACAGTTGATTCGAAAGATGTTATCGTATGCTCTGGGTCGACAACTTGAATATTATGATGAGGCGGTCGTTCGTGATATTGCAGATAAGCTCAAAGGAGCTGGCTATCCAATGAAGGATATGTTATTAGAAATAGGCTTGAGTTATCCGTTTACTAAGAAAAGGATACCTCTTCAGATCTCCAGTAAGTCAGGATCATAGAATATGTTTATTAATCAAAATAGGAGGACTTTTCTTCGTGGCGTTGGTGCCATGCTTGCTTTGCCTTCGTTGGAAAGTTTTGGTGCCCGCCAGAAAGAGGTTGTTATAGGTCACCCCAACAACAGGCTTGCTTATATTTATTTCCCTAATGGATCGGCTGCAGGATCATGGAAGCCGAGGAAGGTTAGCAGAGATGGAAAAATTCTTCAGTTGAATCAATGGATGGAGCCATTAGANAAGCACAAGTCAGACCTTATCGTTACTGGTAAGCTATGGACGCCGAGAGGTAATGGTCACGGTGCTGGTACCGCGACATGGCTAACAGGTGGATCCTACAACGGACATAAAAATGATGCAGGTGGAATATCGGCAGACCAGCTTGTTGCTAAGCACTTTGAGGATACGACTCCCTTACCTTCACTCGAATTAAGTACTTCTGGGGAAGGTAGTTTTTCAGGTAGCTTGCCCAGAAACTGTCTTTCATGGGTTGAGAGAAATATTCCCGCTGCCAGAGAAACAGTTCCAAGAGCAGTTTTTGATAAGCTTTTCCGTCGAGCTGAAGAAGGATTCATGAATCGCAGCGTTATTGATTTGGTGAATGACCAGTCAAAGTCATTAAAGCGTAGGGCGAGTGCAGCCGATGGGCAAAAAATTGACGAGTATTTGGAGGCAGTTCGATCCATCGAGAGGAGATTTGAATTTGCTGAGAAGAATAGCCAGAAACTTGCTGCTGATCGTGCCCTCACCGATACTTTAAATCGTCCGGAGCCTGGCATTCCATCTGATCACGAAGAATATGTAAGACAGATGCTAGAACTAATGGCTTTATCCTTTTGGTCCGGAGCCACCAAAGTTTCTTCTTTCATGTTGGATCATGGACAGAGTAATCGTTATTTTAACTTTATCCCAGGAGTGAAAGGGACTTGGCATGCTCTATCTCACTGGAAAGACTCAAGTGGCAAAACCGAGGATGATGATGGAATTACTTCCTGGAATAATATGGGAAGTAAGAAGCAGATGTATAATGCTGTAACTAGGTGGCACCATGCTCAGCTGGCTTGGTTTCTAACTAGACTTAAGGAACTTAAAGACAGTGATGGAGTTAGCGTCCTTGATCGCTCCATGATTATGTATGGATCGAGTATTGCAGACGGGCATACTCACTATGAGAGAGACCTCCCCATACTACTTGCCGGCGGAGGATCAGGTCTTCTTAAAACTGGAAATTATATTAGACCCTCAAGGGACACCTCGATGTCTAAGGTTCATTTTTCTCTCCTAAAAAGAATGGGCCTTCCTATCGATCGTTTTGCAGAAGCTAAAGAAGAATTGCCAGGAATTTAGTCTTTTCTATTCGAGAAGAATTTTTGTAATTATTTATAAATTTTCTCAAAACTTATAATATCCTAACGCTATATCGTTAGGTAACTTCAAGTCATGAAATTATTTATATCTCTTGCACTACTGTCTTTTTTATATGTTGGATGTGGTAATAAAAATGCATCTAAGCCAACTGGAGAACCCGTTACACTAGCTGTAAATTATTCAGAGGGTGATTCTAAAAAATTTCGCGCTCAAATGGATTTAGAAATGGAGATGAAGGTCGGTAGTCAGGCGGTACCAGTGGAATCTACTTCCATTTTTGATTACACCATGAATGTTGATAAGGACCTCGAAAATGGAGGTCACTTGATGTCTTTCAAATACGATAGGATTCAATCAAAAAGTGGGGGCGTGATGGAAATGAAATATGATTCAAATGTTGAAGGTAGTGAGGAATCGCNTCTAGGAATGCAGCTGGCGCCGTTAGTAGAGCCTGTAATTTCNATGAAGATTACTAAAAATGGCAACACTTCTATTACCGGTGGTACCGAACAACTACCCGAGGCATTGAAGCTACAAGTCGAAGAAGCAATGAAGTCATTATCATCAGCTTCAGGATTTCCTGAAGGTCCAGTCGATAATGGAGATTCTTGGCAGGACACGCTTACACAACAACAAGGTGGGGTTACTGTAATTGTTGATACCACTTACACTCTTCTTGATATGAGTGATGGTGTTGCAACCATTGAGGTGAAAGGAAAAATGAAGGGGGCGATGGAAGGAACAGTGGAGGGGCGAACTAAAATAGATATTGCTAGTGGTTGGCTGATTGAAGCTAACAGTAAGACGGAGGCTAAATCTGGCAATAAATCTGGTGGAGTAAATATGAAGGTAGAAATGAATATGTCTGCAAAAGACGCATAATTATTGTTACCTTTTATATAATATTCATGTTAAATATTATAATATGAAAAAATCTGACTTAATGGTTTTGGTGTTAGTTTTGAGTGGATCCTTCTTGGCAGTTTCTGCATTCTTACTTCCAGATTTATTTTCTCAGAATGAGGAAATAAAAATTTTGGATATCCAGAATGTTGGTCCTGATAAGAAAGAGAATAATCAAAAGAAAAATGATGATTTAATTAGTAAAGTTGAAAAGGGAGATGGAGGCCGAGCTAAGCTAACAGATGATCAAATATCAGAGCATCTAGAGTTCTGGATAGGCAAATGGGAAGGGTATGATAAGCCTTCCAATGAGATTGGTGATAAGTTTGAATCTAAATGGAAAGAAAAAGGTAAGTCTCTCGCGTTCGTAGGAATCGCCTTTGAAGATGGAGAGCAAAAAGATACATATAAAGGTTCAATTCATTACAATAGGGAGTTGAATGTCTTTGTGGACACTCTAACATATGAAAAATCAGGAGTTACTTATAAGCGTCATTCAGTTTTAGATCCTGAAAGTGGGGTAAGGAATGGATTCCCAGTGGAGCCTGAGCCGCCTGAGGACATTGAGGTAAAGTTCAAATGGAAGGTGATCAATAGAAATAATGTTGACTATAGCTTTAAAGTTTTAAGAGGAAATGAAACCCTAGAATACAAAGAATTTAGTGTTAAGCGCCAAATAGATAAACCAAAAGCTGATCCTGAAATCATTAAGCAAAGAGAGCAGTTAACAACAAATTTAATCACTTCAATGGGCGAGTTTGCCGATGCTCTTGCTGGCATTGAAGATAAGAAAAGCGCCCTTGATGCAGCGGCTAAATTTGGCGGAATTGCTGAGAAGCTTGAAGCCCTAGCAATGAAAATGGAAGTGCTTGGTTTTCCTGAGGGGTCACAAGCAGAGGAAATAAATTCTCAGATGACAAAATTTGAAAAAGAGATGCAGCAAAAGATGAATAAAAGCATTCAACCAATTTTTGGAAATGAAGAGCTTAATGAAGTTTTGATGCCGGCATTTATG
>PAHQ01000114.1 GCA_002705125.1 Verrucomicrobiales bacterium
AGTTGCTACCCATACATCTCGCATGTAAAAATAGTGAACTGCTGCTATTCCTGTAATTAAACCTGCTACTGTAACAGATGTTTTCCATTTTCCTACTACNCCGTCCCTTTCAATAAAGAAGAAGACTGAAGATGCCATCATAGCCATAGTAGCAACAAAAAATGAAATCCCTACAAAATCATCTGGTTTTAAAATNCNTTCCATTACGCTCCTTCATAAAAAAAATAATAGTNTCATATATTTATCTTTATTAACTTCAGCCAATAAATATTAATATATGGATTAACAAANTTAANNTTACTATATTTTATGACTTTATTCAAGTGTCTGCTTCCCCTCCCCCCTCATTCCACAAGTTCTTCCAGCTCCTGAATTTCAACTAAGCCTATGTACAGCAATTCATCTGTTACCTGACTGACGCTCAGGCCAGTTCGCTCTGACATAGCCACAAGGGTACGCTTGATTTTTGCANAAAAGTGACACAATTATACNATTTGACCAAACGTAAAAGTGCTGTAATCCGTTGGTAGGACTGGCGCACCCGGCACGATTCGAACGTGCGACCCTCAGTACCGCAAACTGATGCTCTATCCAGCTGAGCTACGGGTGCATTATTTTGAGAAGTCTGCCTACAAGTAACAAAGACCAACAGGCTCGTATATAATGCCTCTAACAGTGGGGTAAGTCAATTTTAATTTGGAGAGTTATGTAGTCTTATTTGTTGCTATTCCAATGTTTGAGGGAAATTTTTGGCTTAATTACGTTAGTCTCGGAATATTTAGGTATAAACTTTCCCGGAATTATCCTGCCAAAGCAAGCGGTTGTTCAAGATGTTGGATTTTCCGCATACATTCAACGAAAGTTTTCTCATTTTGGCATTCCATCAAACGTTTACGCCATTCTTTCGCGTTTCTGAAACCACTCACATAATTCCCGATATACTTTCTAAATTCTCTTACAGCCACCAATTCCCGTTTAAATCGTCGGTACAAATGGAAATGTTTAAGAGCCAGTTTTATACGTTCATCAATTGTTGGCTCTGGATATTTTCGCCGATCNTGAAAACACCATGGATTCCCAATTGCAGCACGTCCAATCATGAAGCCGTCAAGATTAGCTATTTTCTTCAGACCATGATTTAAGCTCTGGATATCACCATTTCCAATTACTGGAATCTTNAGGTGACGTTTCAATTTATAAATAGGTTGCCAGTCTGACTCACCTTTGAAAGCCTGATTATAGGTTCGTCCGTGAATTGTAAGCATGGAGGTTCCGGCAGACTCCAGAGATTTTGCAAAATTTATTAAATTTTTGTCATCTTTCCAACCTAATCTTGTTTTGACGGAAACCTCTAANGAACAAGCTTTGCGGATTTCTTCAACAATCCTGCAGGCCGTGTCNGGATTCTGCATCAACGCACTACCATGTTGAGAATGTACAATTTTTTTTGATGGACACCCCATATTGATGTCCACTCCCAGAATTCCACGATCTTCAACCATACGTGATGCTTCAGCGAAAATATAAGGAGAATTACCAAAAAGCTGCATGAAAAAAGGATGTTCACACGGTTCATAATCCATTCTTAAACGAACATGTTCGCTACGCATCAGTCCGTCAACGCTAGTAAACTCACTGAAAAGAATGACATCTTTGCTTAAACTTCGTACAATTTGACGGTAAGCCGAATTTGTTACTCCGTCCATTGGTGCAAGACATACAATTGGGCGCTTGACTTCGGACCAACTCATGACATGATTAGTGGAATACCTTTTCATTGTTCAAATANTGNCAAATTTTAATATTTNATCAGTNCTTTTAAAAACGGAGTTCGTTTATGTCTTACAGAAATATTCTTAGATCNTCTGGCTCCAAATTTATCATCTGATTTTAACTTGTAAAAGCTGTAATGTCNAGCTCGATAGATATNTCAGGACCTCTTTTATCAACAATGAATCGTGGTGGCTGGACAAGCTCAGGAACCGCACGTTCACTCTTTGTAGAAAGTTTAGGAGATGAATCACTTAAGGATCAAATTGGAACACCGAGTTTGACAGAATCTCTTGAGAGCCTGAAAAAACAATTTGCCGCTATTCAGCTTGGCAGTGAATACTTTTTTCAGGCCCTTGAATTTTTGAAGTGGACAGAGCCCAATATCAACAAAGAAAGTCCGGAGGAGCAGCAGCGTTTTCACGTTTTATTATCTGGTTTACTGCTAATGCGCAAAGCAAATATTTCCGGCAGTACATGTCTACCATGGGAAGTTNTGCAAACTCAAATCTCTAAAACNCTTCTTAATTCAGGAATTTCAGCAAATGAACTTTCTCCGGATAAGTGGAAAAAATGGTTGTTGAGAGGCTTCGCTACAGGAAATAAAACCTCCTCTGATCTCAAGAAAGATTCAATTTTCATCGAGAAAAATTCTCTTCTTTATTTTAGCAAATTTTGGCAAGTNGAATCNCACTTACTTTCACTACTGTGGAAACGGATAAATATGAAGCCGGATATTCCCGAAAACTCGCTCGTTGAAAAAGTCCTCGAAACTGTACTTGTGGAGCTACCGGTTCGTTTTGGTGAGGATANTCTAAGACTGGCTGAAGAACAGAAAGAAGCCGTTTTGATGTCAATATCTTCCCCTTTGNTNATCGTAACAGGAGGCCCAGGAACAGGAAAAACTTCTGTAGCCGTTACNCTNCTAAGAGTGCTTAAGAGACTTGGTCTTGCAGAAAGCCCAGCATTGGCAGCTCCCACAGGAAGAGCAGCAAAAAGGATGTCTGAAGCTATAGCCAATAGTTTAAATTCCCTTGAGAATTTGAAGGAACTCCCGTTTGAGCAAAATTTAATGAAAGTTGCCCTAGAAGCCAAGACTCTGCATAGACTTTTGTCTTATCGTCCTAACACGAATAGTTTTAAACATCACGAATATGACCCTTTGGAACACGACTTGCTGATAATAGATGAAGGGTCGATGATTGGTCAGGAGTTGATGATTTCATTACTAAGAGCAACAAATTCAGAATTACCATACCAACATGCCGTCCCAAGGATTATTATAATGGGTGACTCACAGCAACTCCCATCTGTTGGTAATGGTGCCGTGCTACAGGAATTGACAATGCATACCGGCACTATGGAGAGAGAAGGTTTTAATGAAACTCAGTTGAATGTAGTGAAACTGCTCAAAAACTTTAGACAGGAGATCGGAGATACCGCAGGCCATAATATTCATGGTGTTGCAGAAACTGTAAAAGATATGGAGCATTTCCAAAGTGTGGAAGTGCTTTTTGATTCGAACGTGCCGAATCATAAGATTATTCAGAGAATAAAAAATCTTGAGGAGTTTGAGCAGGAAAAAGTGGTGTTGCTAAAACAGGCAAATTCTCCTGATCAACTTAGGCATTTTTCAAAATGGTGGATGGATAATTATTTAAGTGATGAAAAATTTAAGTTAAATGCTCAACAAAATTATCCTAATGATGCTCCGGAATCTTGCACTGAAAACCTAAACTATCTTTTTGAGCATTTAAAACATTTCCGTGTTTTAACAGCAACTCAGATTTTGCCATGCGGAGCAGCATCTATCAATCAGAAAATCCGTGAATGCTGGCTGGCAGAAACCGGGGTAAAAGATTTATATACGAGACACTATCCAGGAGAGCCTGTGATGGTAACTGAAAATAACTATAGACTTCAATTGTTTAACGGAGATCATGGAATTTTTCTGAAATTTATCAACCCTGAGCATAGAGAAGTAGAACTGAAAGCTGTTTTTGTAGTTAACGGCGTTTTCAAAACTTTTTTTCAATATGAACTTCATCATTTGCAAACTGCTTACGCTATTACCGTTCACAAAAGTCAGGGTTCAGAATATGATAACCTAGCCTTAATTTTACCTTCTTTAAATAGAGCAAGCGGGGTAGATGTGGCTGAATTAAGAAGCATAGGTGAGTTAATTAACCGAGAAATGCTCTATACCGCACTGACAAGAGCAAAGAAATCCGTCCTAATACTTGGTGAGCAAAGTGTTCTGGAAGAAGCAGCACAGAACAAAGTATCACGTTACTCAGGAATTGGCACTGCTTTGGCGAGCAAGGAAAAGGATTAAAGATTTGACTTGGTAAACTGTTATTAATCGCAAATAATAATCGCGTGTATCAAGTTCTAACAAATTAAAGAATAATTAAAAACAGTTAACTTAAAAAACACAAAATAACTGAGTATCCAAAATGCGTTTTCTTTGCAACTTATTTTTACTATTGTTTTTGACGGACATACTTACGTTTGCCGGTGATGAAGTAGATTTGTTTAAAGTTGCCAGAGAGGGGAATGCCCTACAGATGAAGGGAATTATTACATCCGGTGAAGACTTGAAAAGAAAAGACGCTTCAGGAAGGAATGCTCTGATGCAGGCAGTTGTTTTCGGTAATCATGCAACCACACTGGTTCTTCTCGCGAACTCACCTGATCTGGAAAGCAAAGACGGGCTTGGGTTAACTCCGCTAAATCTTTCTGTGCGTTACGGAGACACGGAAATGACAAGAATCCTTTTGGAACACGGCGCAAATGTGAAGGACACAATGGAGGATGGTTCTACTCCTCTTATTTTTGCTGCACTGGAAGGGCAAATTTCGGCCGTGCGCTTATTACTTGAGTATAATTCAGAAGTTAATTTTCGTACAAATTACGGAGAATCGGCTCTAATAGTAGCTTCTTTTGAAGGTTATTTAGGAATCGTTCGTTTATTGTTAGATGCTGGTGCAGACATAAATGCCGTAAATGAAGAAGGGTTTACCTCGCTCCTAGCCGCAGCTAGTAATGGTTACCTGGAAGTTGTAAATTATCTAACTTCCAGAGGGGCAAAGTCCGAGACAGTACAAGTTCAAAAGAATCTAGTAACAACTGACAACTTGTTTGGCAGCAGACGTGAAGAAGTTGATATTCAAGATGATTCATCAGAAATGAACGTTTCTGAACCGTTTTATGAATTAATAAGTGCCGCTATAGAAGGTCGCTTAAGTGTCGTCAATCAGATGCTTTCAGATGGAGCCGAAGTCAATAAAACTGACGACGTGGGGCGCACAGCCCTAATGGAAGCCAGTTCGTTTGGACGTTACGGCGTGGTAAAACGTTTGCTGGAATCAGGTGCGAAAGTCAACTTGGAAGACAATCAAAAGATGACAGCATTAATGCTTGCAACGCTTGAGGGTAGGGAGCGTGTAGTCAGCCTGTTAGTTGATTGGAAATCAAATGTTAATGCTGCTGACGCTGAAGGATTAAGTTCGCTAATGATTGCTGGGAATGAAGGACGAACCGAAATCGCTCGTTTGTTGATCAAACATGGAGCGGATATCAACTGGCAAAGTAAGAGCGGCAGCACCGCACTAATGGAAGCCGCCGCGGAAGGACGAACTGATACAGTAAATCTATTGATAGGCAAAAATGCTGATCGATTTTTGTTAGATATGTTAGGAAGAAGCGCACTTCTTATTGCGAAACAACAGGGTCATATGGACATTGTGGAAATGTTAAAATAGAAATTTTTTACCCCTTCTTTCAACTTGGATCCACAACTTCTCAAACTATTACAATCAAAACATCCATAGTTGATAACTCGACAAAGTGAAACAATCCAAGTGGAAAGAACAGATAGAGTTAATTGAAGCAGAAATGCATAGACTTGGACAGGCAAGTGATGCCCCTGCAGTTCTTAGAGAATTCAGCAAAAGACTTTCCACCACAATTCACCATTTTTTTTCTGAGACAGTTTCGTTTGTTCCAGATTCAGCACTCACTATTGAACAGCAATCATTTATACATTCCCTTCAACTATATAACTTGCGTTCCGTTATGCGTCTCGTAGTCAACTATGATGTCAATAAAGGACTGAAGGTTATTCTACCTGGCATAGAAAAAAGTTGCCGTTCATTAATGGTCATTCAGCAATTGGAACGTTTTACCAAAAACACCAAGGAATCTACTGACCTAGAATTATATAAATTTCGACTGGAAGAAGCCCTGTGCAGTGTCCTCAAATGCAGACAGGAAGATTTGTATAAGGAAGATATATTGGCTGAAAAAATGGTCTTCGTTTCAGGTGCAACTGATCTTCTACTAAAAAAATTTTTTGCCGAGCGCTTAAGTACTCTATTTTCTTCAAATTATCGGTCGTATCTAATGCTCAAAAATCGTTACTTTTTGAATCTACTTAAACAGCTCAGAAAGAATCCTGATAATTGTAAAACTCAGTATAATCGTTTTAAAGAACTGGCAGTTCAGTTCGATAATCATGAAAATTTAGGGTTAGAGCAGTTGGTGGAGCGGCTCGATTTCCGAGAGATTGAACAACTAGTAAAGGCACAAATTTTACAAACTGCAGAAGGTGAAACTGTTCTAGAAGATTCTCCTTCATTGACTGCAGCGGGAAATTACTCCGAAAATAATAATTCAGACTTAGGTCCTGCAGAAAAAAAATTAGGAAACTTAGACCTTCCTGTAAATCAAACTAAAAATGGTCAGCAAAATTCTTTTGATTCACTTACCCAGTTAAATTCATTAGACAACTCCACATACGAACAACTCTGTTCCGTTTATTCTGAGCCTTTGGAAAAGCTTTCTGAGAGTTTTAGACCTGTACATGAATGTTCTTCACCTTTTTTCCGTTCTAGAGTTGAGGATTATTGTGATGAATTTTCAAAATTTTTTCAGCTTCTTCACGGTGGTAATTTGCAGGTTATTGCCTCAAGTCACAATTTTACACAGGAATTACTGATTCAACGTGGAATAGAATACAAGGCTACTGAACGTTGGGGAGTGGTTCCAAAAAATAACCAGGATGAGGAATCAGTCTATTTTCGCTCAACTAACGAAAAAGTATCTTTCGTGGATCGTAAAGCAGAGTGGAGTATGTTGATTCAGGCCCGCCTACCTTTTGTGATTAAACTACCTGTAGAAAATGAAAAATCAATAGAAATGGAAAAAGACAAGCTCTGTGTTTTTCAGATCGGAACTGCTTTTTTTGACCAGAAAAATAAAGATAAGTGTGATGAATACCCTGACGTTTTTTTCAAGTTAATGTTCGGAGGACATCTTTTATCTGAAAAAAATTCAGTAATTTATGTTGGAGAAGACCCCTATTTCACTACAACACTTGAGCAAATGTGGCATTGTCGCGGCTTGGTCTACCTTTTTCTCATGTCTATTTCACACCGCTTTGCTCTTGAACTATCCTCTGCCATGCAAGATTTTTTAGTAGAGATTTTACCGAGCACTCTCCTTGTCAGTGGTGAAGTGCCTTTCACTGAACCATTAGCGCCTGCTATGAGTTTAGCGGAAAATTCATAAAACATAATCTCAATGCAATCCCTTTAATAGCTGTTTTATATCATCTTTTGAGTGCTGACTCTTGCATTCCTTTGTTTGATGCGATAAAACAGATAATATGTTATATCTTCTTCAATTCTAAAGAATTATGCAGTTTACTTAACTGCAAAGCTGATACACTGTTATAGTTTGATAAGCACGGTTTGTCATTTTGATTTAAGTAAAATCATTTTGAAGAAAACAGTATCAGTCCCCGCTTTTTTTGAGCAAAATAATATTATTGACTTTTTGACTGAGGTAAAGTCACATTAATCTCAAAATATACCAGCTATAGGAACCACATGTCTGAAAAAATCCAATCTGCAAAAAGCGGTCACCGCCGCTACTCAAAACTTGTCACTGAAACTAATGCCCGTGCCGCCAGCAGAGGGATGCTCTACGGTGTAGGCTTCAAAAAAGGAGATTTCCAGAAATCACAGGTCGGTATTGCTTCTACGTGGGGCACAGTCACACCATGCAACATGCATATCAATGATTTAGCAGAACATGCTGCCAGGGGTGTAAGGAAGTCAAAGGGAATGCCTTTGACTTTCGGTACAATTACGGTTTCCGACGGTATTTCCATGGGGACCGAAGGAATGAAATATTCTCTGGTTTCACGTGAAGTTATAGCTGATTCTATCGAAACGGTAGTAGGGTGTCAAAGTTACGACGGTTTGATAGCAATTGGTGGTTGTGACAAAAATATGCCGGGTTGTTTAATTGCGATTGCCCGTTTGAATCGACCTGCTGTTTTTGTATACGGAGGTACAATTCTTCCCGGAAAACACAAGGGACAGGATGTGGATATTGTTTCGATTTTCGAGGCCGTCG
Source organism: Verrucomicrobiales bacterium (assembly GCA_002705125.1). GTDB lineage: Bacteria > Verrucomicrobiota > Verrucomicrobiia > Verrucomicrobiales > DEV007 > EC70. The sequence goes on from PAHQ01000114.1 coordinate 8,194, forward strand.
GTAAAGAAGCCGCAGGAAAGATAACACAGAATGAACTGGAAGAAGTCGAGTCCTGTGCCATTCCAGGTGCAGGTTCGTGCGGGGGAATGTATACCGCAAATACCATGGCATCTGCTATTGAAGCTCTCGGAATGAGCCTGCCGAACAGTTCGGCGCAAGAAGCCGTTTCTGAAGAAAAAGTAAGGGACTGCGTGGAAGCCGGGGGAGCGGTTTTGCGTTTGATCGAAAACAATGTTTGTCCGCAGGATATTATGACTCGCAAGTCTTTTGAAAACGCGATTACGGTGGTGATGGCACTAGGTGGTTCAACAAACGCTGTTTTACATTTGCTGGCCATGGCTCATGCGGCAAACGTAAAATTAGAACTAGACGATTTTTTGAGAGTTGGCGAAAAATCACCGGTGCTGGCGGATTTAAAACCTAGCGGAAAATATTTGATGAGTAATTTTGTCAAAATAGGGGGATTACCACCTTTAATGAAAATGTTACTTGATGCAGATTTGTTGCATGGAGAATGCCTTACCGTTACCGGAAAAACTGTGAGTGAAAATTTGGCAAATGTGAAACCTTATCTTGAAGGTCAGAACATAGTACATTCACTTACGGACCCTATCAAAAAAACCGGGCACCTTGTTATTCTCCGCGGTAATCTTGCTTCCGAAGGGGCTGTAGCGAAAATATCCGGAAAAGAAGGGGAATTTTTTAAAGGAAGTGCACGAGTTTTTAATTCAGAAGAAGACGCTCTTGACAGTATACTGAACGGAACAGTAGTTAAAGGCGATGTGATTGTTATTCGCTATGAAGGTCCAAAGGGCGGACCAGGAATGCGCGAAATGCTTTCGCCTACGTCTGCAATTATGGGACGCGGACTAGGACAAGATGTTGCTTTAATTACCGATGGGCGTTTTTCAGGAGGTTCCCACGGATTCGTGATTGGGCACATTACGCCTGAAGCACAAGAAGGAGGATTGCTGGCAATTGTAGAAGATGGAGACTCAATTATTATCGACATCCAGAATCGAAAAATTGATCTAGAAGTTACAACAGATGAAGTTAAAAAACGTCAGGCAAACTGGAAACGTCCTGAAGCAAGTTATACACGTGGTGTGCTGGCAAAATATGCAAAAACCGTCAGCTCAGCTTCACTGGGTGCAGTGACAGATTTAAACTGAAAACTAATTTAAATTAATGCTTTCAGCAGAAAAATTTCATCGAAACACCATATATGCAGCTGAAAAGTATGATGGAAGCGGTTAACACTGAAATCAGACTTTGTACCGAGAAAAACCGGGAAAGTACTCTCCGTAATGTTTTAAAAGAAAAAGGAATCAGCCAGCTCCTTTATGGAAGCAAAACCACTTTAGCTGAAAAAATCTGGAACATGTGTCAGCGGGCCCCTGACACTATGCCGGAATTGGTTGATTATCAAAAGCCGGTTGAAGAAAGCAAGGACTTACTGTTCGGGATTGACGCATCAATCACAACAACCCGCAGCGGAATCGAAGAAACAGGTTCTTTGATATTATGGACGACTCCAGATGAACCTCGACTAATGTCCCTAATACCACCGATTCACCTAGCCATACCCTATGCCGGTAATATCTAAAACACTTTTTGGGAAGCGGTGAATACAGAGAAATGGAATTCCAGTATGCAGACAAATGCTTTGCTTATTTCCGGACCTTTCAAGACGGCAGATATTGAAAAAACTCTGGTTTACGGATTGCACGGCTCTAAAGAGCTGGTTGTACTTTTGATAAAATGAAGCAAACAATTAAAGAATTATGAAGCAAACAGACATCATCATCATAGGAGGCGGAATTGTAGGACTTGCGACTGCATATCAATTCAGCCAAGATTACCCTCGTCTGAAAATCACTCTGCTGGAAAAAGAACCCACCCTGGCAACTCATCAAACCGGACACAATTCAGGAGTTTTACACACAGGCATTTACTATAAACCTGGTTCTCTCAAGGCACTTAACTGCCGTCAAGGGAAAACCAGTATGGAAGAATTTTGCTTGAAGGAGGGAATCGATTTTGAGATTTGTGGAAAAGTTATA
>PAHQ01000001.1 GCA_002705125.1 Verrucomicrobiales bacterium
ACATACTCTTCATAACATTCACCAGTACATGAACTATTACTTGAGTATCCACTATATTCTAGTTCGGGATAAATCATGGCTGAAAAAAACACTACAAAAATTGCACAACCGAACAATACCATTCCTAATTCTTTCATATCTCCTAAAGTTTTACTGCGAGTAATATAAAAATTCCAAGCATGATTATGTTTGCAAAAAACATTAATCCACCAAGAATTGTATGATACCAAATCCAACGGGTTTTGTATGCATTCTCTATTGTTAAATCATCGGGGTCAGGCGTTGCAATTTCATGTTGTTTGAGGTTGATTGAATCTACAACTTTATTTGCAATCCTATCCTCATCTTTTCTTAATGCAATCTTTTGTTCGAGTTCTTTCTCTTCTTTAGAGACCCATAATATTTGCCACCACTTCTTCATACCGACCTATACCCCTCACTCCATGTTTGCAGTTCAGTGAATCCACCGACATACTCATCGTGTGCAGTTATTTGTGGAAATGTTCTTGCAGTTGGAAACTTTTCAAAGAGTTCTTCTCTTGTGAAGTCTACGTCTAACTGAAAGTATTCGTATTCATATCCTTTTTGTTCACATAGTGATTTCGCCCTATCACAAAATGGACATTGTGTTTTACCCCATATCTTAATCATAATTTAAATCCTTTAAATGAGTCATCACTTACATCTTGTTTAATACCACCGATAACGTATGACTCAATTTCCGTCTCTTGTGGTGCATTCTGTAATCCTCTACTGTTGAACCAATGTTTAGTCCAAGGCAGTGGATTATTAGTAGAACTTCTATCGTATATAGGGTTTAAACCTATCGCTCTTAATCTTTTGTTTGCTATGAATTCGACATAGTGTCCAAGTAAAGGTGTGGATAAACCAATCATTGACCCATGTTGGAATAAGAACTCTGCCCAATCCTTTTCTTGTTGGACTGCATCTTCATACATTTCATAAACTTCTTTTTCACAATCTTTCATAACTTTGTTCATGATTTTATCATTCTCATGATTCTTATAACACTTTAATATGTGTTGTGATATTGCAAGGTGTTGTGCTTCGTCTCTTGCAATCAAGGAAATAATCTTTGCACTTCCTTCCATTTGTTTTGCTTCTCCGAATGCAAATGAACAGGCGAAAGAAACGAAGAAACGTATCCCTTCTAAGATATTAACTGATATCAATGCAAGGTAAAGTGCCTTATATAAATCGTAATCGTCCACTTTAAGGTTTAGTAATCTACGTCTTCCTAACTCAATGAACTTATCATACTTGTCTGTTACATTTTCTGCACGAGCGATGATTGCAGGTTCGTCAAGTATAGTGTCAAAGACATCACTTGGGTCTGAATAAATATTTTTAATTATGTGTGTATAACTTCTTGAATGGATTGTTTCCATAAAGTCCCATGTAATAATGCAGGACTCTAGTTCGGGAATAGTTACAAAAGGTAAGAATGCGATTGCAGGAGCACGACCTTGAACACTATCGAGTAGTGTTTGGTATCTTAGATTAGATGTAAAAATATGTTTTTGTGATTCACTCAACTGTTGATAATCACTTCTATCTTTCTGCAAGGATACCTCTTCGGGTCTCCAAAAGAATCCTAATTGTCTTTGTGTAAGTTTATCAAATACAGGATACTTGAACTCATCAAATCTTTGTGTGTTTAGTTCTTCACCAAAAAAGATTTTCTCTTTAGTGAAGTCAACTTTTTTCTTATTAAATACTGTCATTTTTTTCTATTCTCTCTTTTTCTCTTTCCGATAATTCTACTTCCTCTTCCCTATAACTGTTTATCCACATACTTGGGTCAAACCAATCATGGTCTCCACTACTCCATTCATTCCAAAAATTCATTGCAGTATTAAATCCAACTGATTGTTCATTAGAAGGGTGGTATCTACTTTGTCTACCGTCATATATGAAGACATTGTGAGGTCTATTATCACTAGACCCAAATCCTTTTTGTGAAACACTTCTAGTTCTAAATCTATCGAATTGATTTATCTCACCACCATTATTAATAAAGTGTAAAAACATATGGTAGGAATGGTCTCCTAATAAAGTGTCTCTCCAATGAACTGCATTAGGGCCTTGATATAATAATACATCACCAACTTCTAGTGAGATTGGTACTCCTTTTCTGTCTCTATGAGGTACGTTCTGACATTCTTCAAAGAACTCTTGTTGACCATTTCCTCTTGCAAGGTTTATATAGTTTTTATCTCTTTGCACCCAAATTTTCCAAGGCGTGTTATCGTCTGTTTTATAGTTTAAACAAATGGTTGCACTTACTTCACATGAAGGTCTATCGCTATGTGCTTTTAAATACGCACCTCTATCGTATTTTCTTGAGTATGCATAAGTTTCTACTAATTGCATATCAATTACACTTGTTAAATTATCTCTTAACCACCTATGCATGGATACTGCAGGTGGAAATGTATGACACCCTTGACTTTTTCTTAAAGATTCTTCGGGTGAATCATGAATAATATCTTCTTCTCTTATAAAGAATGTATCATTCCATTCTTGATTATGTTCTATGGTTTTCCAAGAGTCCATAACCATATCAATAATTTCTTTAGGAATAAAATTTCTTAAAACAACGTAACCTTGTGTTTGAAATTCTCTAGTAATTTCATTTGTCCACCCTTGAACTGGTTTATCAGTGGGTGCGTTTGGGTCTTCTATTAATTCTATTTTTACGTTTTTCTTATCATATCGCACAGGCATCGCAATCTTCCTCACTATCGGGACTATCGAGCATAGGTGGAATGTAATCATTCATTGCAGAATTTTCATCTTTCACCACGTCTTCTGTTTTCCCGTCCATTGTATTTTGATAATATGATGTCTTCCAACCATATTTAAAGGTCTTCAACATATCTCCTGCAAGTACTGATACAGGAACTTCTCCGTCTTTAAACTTTTCGGGATTGTAACTCCAATTCCCACTAATCGCTTGGTCAAAGAACTTCTGCATTACTGCAAGTGTNTTTATATATCCGTCATTGTCTTCCATNTCCCATAGNAGNGTATAGAAGTTTTTAAGGATACTGTATTGTGGAACCACTTGTTTAAGTGTTCCTTTTTTACTCTTCTTGACTGAAAGGTAGTCTCTAGGTGGTTCAACACCATTCGTTGCGTTAGAGACGACTGAGGAACTCTCTGACGGCATTTGTGCAGTCAATGTTGAGTGTCTTAGTCCATGCACCTTTATAGTTGTTCTGAGTTTTTCCCAATCACATTTCAGTTTATTAGGTGTAATATCGTCAACATCTTTTTTGTATGTGTCGATAGGTAAGATTCCTTGTGAATATTTTGTTCTATTAAAGTANTCACAAGCACCCTTCTCTGATGCAATTTGATTTGAGGCACATAATAGTTCATACTGNAACTTCTCTGTAAGTTCATGAACTAATTTATGTGCTTCGGGGTCTGCATAACNAACCTTGTTCTTTGCAAGGAAATGTGCAAGACCGATATATCCAATACCTAGCGACCTTCGTGCTTTGGTCGAGCGTTTTGCAGCTTCTACAGGATACTCTTGAAAATCTATAAGTTCTTCAAGTCCTCTCACTGCGAGGTCGCATAGGTTGGATAATTCTTCCATTTTAATTGTTCCNACATTGATTGCANNNAGNATACAAAGTGCAATCTCACCCTCTCCGTCAATGTGTGTAAGTGGGTCTGTTGGTAGTGTAATTTCTTGACATAGATTACTCATGTTTACTTTATCAGTAAATGAACTATGTGAATTACAGTGGTCTATATTCATAATATAGATTCTTCCAGTCTCTGCACGTTCTTTTAACATATCAGTAAACAATTCTCTTGCACTTACTTTTGTCTTTGGAACACTTGTTGCACGTTCGTACTTCTCATACATTTCGTCAAACTCTTCTGTTCCGAATGCATCATATAATCCAGGCACATTATGTGGACTGAANAATGTAATGTCTTCNTTNTTTANAAATCTNTGATAAAACAGTTGAGAAATTTGAATAGAGTAATCTAACTTCCTAACTCTATTGTCTTCCGTGCCTTTATTATTTTTGAGGACAAGGATATCTTCGATTTCTTGGTGCCAGATTGGGAAATGGACTGTTGCACTTCCACCTCTGACTCCGTTTTGGGTGCAACTTCTAACNGTTGCNTCAAATTTNTTNAGGAANGGAATNACTCCNGTNTGTTGNACTTCNCCNCCTCTGATTTTTGAACCAAGTCCTCGTATTCTTCCTGCGTTAATTCCAATTCCAGCTCTTTGTGCGACATATCTTCCGATTGCCATNTCNCTCGTAAAGATTGAATCNAGNGANTCNTCNGAGTCCACGAGNACNCATGANGCGAATTGTCGTAAGGGTGTTCNNACNCCTGCCATGATTGGTGTTGGNATNTTNATTTTATANGTGGATATTGCATCGTANTANCNTTTGACATAATCTANTCTCCTGTCTTCATCGTANTTGTGAAATAGAGTCATTGCAATTAACATATACATAAACTGAGGTGTCTCAAATACTTCTCCATTACTTCTATCTTGGACAAGGTATTTGTCTACAATCTGTTGTAGTCCTGCGTATGTAAATGTTATGTCTCTACTATGTTTAATGTATCTATCGCATTGTTCTATTTCTTCTTTGGTGTACATATCAAGAANTGCAGAATCATATACTTTNTTTGCAATGTTTCTTTCGATTATATCGTAGAGTGGTGGATAGATTTCTGAATCTTTCCACTTAGTGTTGAACACTTGTTTTTGAATACGATATAATAATAGTCGAGCGGCGACAAATTGGTAATTAGGATTTTCTAGTGTAATCAAATCACTTGCAGACTTTACTAGAATTTGTTGAATATCTTTTGTTGTGATTCCGTCATAGAATTGTAAACCACTATTCATTTCTACTAAGGACTCTGAAACACCTGCAATCTTTTTACAAGCTTTATGAACCATTTTATGAATTTTATCTAAATCAATATCTACTTTTGCACCGTCTGACTTGACTACTAACATTGGGGAATTCATACTTTCTTATACTCCATAAATTTTGCTTTTGCAAGAAGTCCCGAATAGGAACTTTCATTAATTATACTTACTATTTGTTCTGTTGGTATCCCATTGGATACCATATCATTTATATCTTTTAACTCACTNACNCTTCTGTCATTCCAAATACAAACTGTCCACCCATCGTTAATAACGTTTTCAATCTTTTTCAAAATCTCAACGTTTCTTGGTTCATTGTCATAGACAAGAATTGCATTCTTCTTAATTGATTCGTCCAGTTTTGTAAAATCGCTACCTGCAACTGATATTGCATTTGGTAGGAATAGACTATCTAGTGGGCCTTCTGTTACATATATAGTTTGTGTAACGTCCACTTTATTTAGATTGTAGATTAGGGGTTCATCATCATGAAACTTCATGGTCATATATCGCAAAGGACTATCGTTCGTTGCACGTCCACTCAACCCAATCAATTCATTCTCCCTGTTTATAAATGGTATTATAATTCTTGGGTCTGTACCAAGAACTCTATCTCTATATTTCTCTGATAACATTGATAACTGTTGTGGTGTTTCAGTGTACCATAAATCTTTATAATGGACTTCGGGTATATTCCTTTCCATAAGATAGTCTCTAGCAACTGAAACCTCTGAACAGGGTTTCATGAGAAACTTCAGATTTTCAACAGTCATAATATTCTTTGTATTTAGTTTTTCTTCTCTCGCTTGAAACTTGAATTCGTTAGAACTTGGCATCTTTTTTGCCTTAGGTTTAAGTCCTTTTTCAGTCAACCACTCTTTCATGTATTCCTTATGAACCATAGGAAAGTTGTCTTTTAAAAAGTTAATTGTTGAGGTAGATTTACCACAATTATGACACTTGTAGACNTAACTTTGTTCTATGACAAAGTGGTATCCNCGTGCTTTATGTTGATTTTTTTGGGAATCNCCACAATAGGGACAGCGATGATTNAGNGTNGTATCACCCTTCCATTTGGCNACGTCCAAATTGGACACNACCATAGACAAATATTTTTTCTCTAACCAAAGCATATCTCCTATTATACAGGAAATATGCGTTTTTTACAAGGGGTTTTTAAGCGTCTATTAGTGCTTGAACNNCNGCNATNTNNGCAGTGTTTNNNGTAACACTAGNGTCATAAGCAACNTTNTNAGGNNCNTCTGAAGCCATGGAATCGTANCCNGNAGGTTTAACGGGTTTNCCGTCTCCTGTTTCNAACCATGCNTTTCTNNCTGCTAGAGTCATCTAAGCCTGGAATTGTAGGTGTTGTATATCCNTCGGGTGNNGNCATNTTGTTCTCCTAAATGTTTGGGTTTACAGGTTTATTTATCGTATCCATGTTCTTAATACGGGTCTTTGGAACCTGTAAAACGTATCTTTTTTCATTTATTATTGGTCTACTCTTTTCTTCTTCTCGATACACTTGACCAATAGAACTAATCAATAGTAACACTGCAAGTGGGTCAAACACGAAAATTAACATATAAATGACCCATCGAACTGCGTTGTCAAGGTACTTGACACTTTCCTCTTGACCGTAAATTACCTCTGCAATATACTTAATTGGCCCAACTTCACGTTCTAGTGTAAGTATTATTTGTTCTGAGTCAAACTTTTCTAACTTTAACTCATCTATTGTATCATATGTTTGGTCAATGAGCAAGTTGTATTCATCAGTTTTTTCAATTATCTCATCTGCATCACCTGTTGACGCTTGTTGTAATCTTTTGATTTCTGCGTTTGCACCATTTATAGTGTCTTGTGCTTGTTGTCNATACCTATCAATATTACCCTGTTGTTTGTCTATNTCNNAACGAATTTGGTCTCTCTGTTCTTTCTGTTGGTCAAAGAGAACATTTGCTTGTTCAACATAGTCTATTGTTTCAGTCTCTGCACCTTGAAACACTCCACCTTCATCTGTAGTAATAACCTCTACACCTTTCTCTCTTAAATCATTTACTGCAGAATCCAGTGTTGTGAGTTGTGTTCTTAAACTTNCTATTTGTCCTTGTGCGTAATCAATATCACCTTGAACTCTATCCCATGCACCATCACGGATAACTTCTTGTTGGGAAATAGAACCCGATACGTCTATTTTTGCAACACCTAGTGTTCCAATACGTTCTTCGTAAGTTGTNATTTTATTTTCTTCTCTTGCAATCAGGTTATCTATTCTTGTAACTACTGATTGTGCTTGTGCAGTATCACCTGTTTGTTCTGAATGTGCTTTTGATANGTATCCNAATATCCCCAGTGAAGTTATTAACATAAGGACAAAGACCATTAATGCCATTAACCATTTTTGATAATTGAGTCTTTCCCAAAAGAGGTGTAGATAAGCTGCAGTTACAATTTTACCAAATTCTAATGCNCCTGCCATAATGACAATACCCATGAATGCACCTGCAAAGATTGTTGCAAGTCCGAGTACGGAAAAGTACGCAGCTATTCCTGCGATTCCGACACTAGTTAATAGTGCTAACCAATTCAAATATTTCATAATTTAAAAACTAAAGTTTTCGTTTTAGTACCTTGAATGCATCGTCAGGCATTCTCTTCTTCTTTTTCTTTTTTTGCATTGTTGGTGGCATACTTATTGCACCACCAGTTGCGTTCATTGGAGCGTCTTCTTTTAATTTACCAAAGTCCATGAACTGCATAAGTTCTGTTGCAAGTTTTACTCCTGCTTCATAATCTGAAGGGTAGTGTAATCCTGCAATTACTCTTCCAAACCCAGCAACTTTTGCACCGTTCATTAAACCAGCACGGTGTTGTGGGTATAGTTTACTGTAGTATTCTGCAACTACAAATGGTTGGACTGTATGTCCACTTGGATATGAAGGTGTTTTACTTGTCTCTGTTATGAATCTATTAAACTCTATATCTAANTTCTCTGCGACTTGATATGGTCTTGCACGATTGAANTGATTCTTGTGATGTTTGATTATAGGTTTACATTGGTCTTCAATATATTCTATAGTATCTTCGTCATAATCCAATTCTTCTTTATCCAAATACTCTTTAATGTAGTAAGTTGAATCTCTATCAGAATTTTTGTATTGTTCTTTTTGTTCGTCTGTTGCGTTGTTTACATATTTGTTGACTTCTTCAATNTCTTTCTTGACCTCGTCTCCTTTAGGATATGCACCCAACATTATAGTTTCCCAACCGTCTTTCCAAATTTCTAGGTTTTTGTACTTGGGTTTCTTAAGGTCAGCCTGATTCTTAAAAACCATATAATCTATGTTTTCTTCTAGGAAAACTGCTANGTGTTTTCTAATATAAGTCATCGCCTGTTACCAACACTCTATCGTTTTCACAAAATCCTACATAAACTTTTAGTCCGAACACCATACTATGTTCTGCAACTATTGATACTTCAGATTTTGGAAGATATGTTTTATTGTTTTGTTCTGTTAATTGTCTTTTGAGTCTGTATATGTGTCCTATTTCTAAACTAGGAACCATTGCAGATTCACTAATCATATCGGGTTGTAAAAGACCTTCTGACTTAAGATGTCTGTAGAACTTTTCACATAATTCGTCCATTTGGTCTTCGTCTAGTTTCGTTTCTTCCTTAAGTAATAACAATGCAACAGCATAAGATGCAAATGCAGTCTTACCAAAAGGAACCTTGTTCACGATTTTTTTAAGATTGAATACCAGTCTATGAAGTAAAGTAAATGCAGATTTTTCTTTTTTGGATTCTANTTTTTTATCTTTTATTCGACTTCCTTTTTTGTCGATTAAACCCAATTTAAATGCATCGTACTTTTCCCAAGGCGTTGTTAACATCTTAAGGATTCTGAATACTATTAATGTGTCTACGATTCTCATAATACTATTTATACCATTTGTAAGGTGGAGCTCCGAGTCCGACTTGAACGGACGACCTGCTGATTACAAATCAGCTGCTCTACCAACTGAGCTATCGGAGCTAGAGTTCTCTTAGTTTTTGTGCAAGTTCGTCATTAACTGATATATCAGTATTCCATGATTCNTCGANATATCCTAAGTATAACAACATTGTTTTTATGGAAGACCAATAAGAAGGTTCAGTNATTTTAAAATCTAACATTCTCATAGATGCATCATATCCAAAGACATTGAATATGGTGATTAGGTGATTTAACATGAGACGTTCTCGTAACTCACCTGCCTCATGATAACGGTGTAAAAGTCGTTTAAGGTATCGAAACCTTCGTAAATCTTCTTGGAACTCCTCTATGTCTGCACACTGAGGGTCATCGTAATTTTGCAATGCGAATGCACTAAAGTTTTTTACAGTNAGTTTGTCGAATAGACCCATAAATTTTCCATAATATAATTAAATCTAAAAGTATTTAGTACTTTTAGATAGAGCCGTAAACTTTAAATGAACCTGATTCTAATTTTTCTACTTTGAGTTTTAATTGAACAACTTCAACTTTTTCGTCAAACTCGTCATGTGGAGTGTCTACGGATTTACCGAACTGGTCTCCGTATCTTTTCATAGATACTTCGTATTCACCAGTTTCAGTAATTTCNGGGTATGTTTCAAGTGCAAGACCTAGTTGTCCTAGTTTCGAATCGATTTGACCGATAGCGGCACTAGGATTCATATACTCACTTACTGCAGTGTGTCCAAGAATGGCATTAATTCTTGCAACAACTTCGGGGTCTTTTATGTCATGGGGAACGTGTTGACTTTCTAAACCACCTACTTGAGTATGTGAATGAGATTCTGCTATAAATTCTGCGAATTTTTTCATATTATTATCCTATTATTCCTACTGAGACTCCAAGTACTTCAGCATGAGCTGCAAATANTTCGTCTGTAGGGTTCTTTGAACAGTTAACTGTGCTTCCTGCACCTAGTGTAAATGTTCCGATTAGGGTTGCACCTGCAGTTTCTACAGATACTAATCTTGCAGTAGACCCACTATTGTGAAGTCTAACACAAGTTCCACTACCGAAGTTTGAACCGTTTGTTGAACTTGTTCCACAAGCAGCTTCTGTTCCTAATACATTTACTTTCATGTTAACTTACCTTACGCAACAACTGTTATATTACCAGCAGCAGTTCCTATTGAACTTGCACTAGTAATTGTTGCATTTCCACCACCTGCAGTGTCAACAATAGTTCCACTGTTAAGTGATAATGGATTTGCACCAAAACTTAACACGTCATCTGCGTTAGTAGCGGCGTTAGCAGCTGCGATTACAAGACTGAATGTAAGTTCGTTTGTTGTTGAACCTGATGCATATGNTAAGACGTGTGGGCCTCTTCCTGAACCNGTNCCNTNNTTTCCGTTNGTTACNGATAATTGTAGGTGTTCCACTTACAGTTACATTTTCATTGAATATAACTTTTGCAGATAGTGTAAATCCTTCAGATTTATCTGCAGCTGTTGTTATCCAATCAATTTCTGTAATGTCTGCTTGTCCAATACCGACTGCAAGGTTTGCTCCAGTAGCAACAAGAANCTCTTCTAAGTTTCTTGAACCTACTGCTTTCTTTAGAACCCAGCCTTCAGGTTTGGCTATACAATTTTTTTTATCTGCTGTTGAAAGATACTTAGGTTTACTTTCGTCAGCGTCTGATACTCCCCATAATGCCATTTTGTTTTCCTCTCTTTTATCGTTTATTGGCAACTTTTAAGATGCCATTAAAATTAGTTTTAAAAGACTTTATGTCTTTCTGTAATAATATAAGGTATTTAGACCGTTGAGGTGTCTTAAGTTGCATTAAAATGTCGTGAACTTTCTCTGCATCTTTCCACTTAACCTTCATTTTTTTCATGTCGTCTGTTCTAATGTCTTGGTCTCTCTTAGTATCAATCAACTTTTTGAGTTGCATTAAAACATTCGCATCGGGTCTAAGTTGCATACCTGAAGCATTTGAATCCATTGCCCAAATTGCTCTTTGGATAACTTCATCTTCGTCTGCCTCAGCATACTTTCCTTTTGCCATTGTTGATATTTTACTCAACAATGCTCTCAATTCTTTTTCGTTTTTTGCTTTCGCAACGGCACGTGCAACCTTTTGATTACCTGCATCGGACATCATTCCGAAGTCTGCAACCTTTTCCATGACTTTGGCGACTTTCTTCGCCTCGCCCTTCATGTAACCAAGTTTTTTAACTTTTTCTTTAAAGGACTTGAATCTAGCGTCTACTCTGTCCATTATGTTGCATTATACATATCGTTACCATTTGAATACTTCATCATTTGTTTCTTCAAACTGGCGTAAATTTCGTCTCTCATCATCTGAAGACCTTGATGCAAAGAACCATATTCCATATGCATCTTACTAATCATTTCTAGTTTTTTTCCTGCCTTTCTATCACCTACTACTTTTGCAATATGCATAAGTGATAATGTGTGTTCGTTTCTATCGGTAAGTTTTGCAACTATATCAATATCTTTTTGNTNNAACTCTTTCTTCTCTTCAAGAGAACCTTCCCACATTGCACGAATAGTATCAAACTGATTCATGANTTANTCNTCTTCNTCTGTTGGAGTAGGTGTAGGTACTTGGTCGTGTTCGTCTTCAGGACTATCAGATATAACCTCTTCAATTCCTTCCACGTCTCTGAGTTTGATGTCTTCTTCTATGTGAGAATAGTCAACATCTGCTTTGTCAATACCTGCTTCTTTAAGTTCTTCTTCATTCATAGGAACACAATTAGGTACTTCTTTACCGTCTTTCTTTTTCATTCCTACTTGTTTGTAACCTTTCCAACAAGGGTCGCCTGCTCTTTTGTCTGAGTCTTCTTGAACTACTGGAACTAATGCTTCTTCTTCGTTTTCAGGAGTAGGTGTTGGCCCAGTTTCATCAGGGTCGTTATCTTCCTTTACAGCCTTTTTTTTACCGTAACCTTCGACCTTTCCGTCTTTACCTTTCTCATCATCTGAGTTGTAATTTTTGTCTATGTAATCAAAGAATTCTTTTTTCTTTTCATCTGATAATTCATCAGGTGAAGTAACACCGAACTTTTTAAGAGTTGCATCAAAGAACTTCTTATACTCTGCAGATGATTCGATAACCTTTTTAGACGCTTCTAATAGGTCGTCTGATAACCCTAATTGAAATCCTGTAAAACTCATTGTTCTAGTTCTCCCGATTCGAAATAATCGAATAATTTTTGTTTATTTTCTTCATTAAGAGACATTGATTTCGCAAGTCTACCTAACATATTTTTTTCAGAAAGTTTTTCTACGTCAACTTCTTCTTCAGTCTCTACGTCAACACTTTCTAGTTGTTGTTTGGTTGTGAGTGTACCAATAAGTGTAAGAACTTTGTTTCTTGCATCTAAGATTGCTTCGTAATTATCATTATACTTTCTATCTTTGAGTTCTTTATCACCCATTCCCATAATCTTTTGATAACCTTTCAATACCGCTTGCATATCTTTAGATAATTTTTTCATTGCACCAATTTCTTTATCAGATACTTCTGTAATTTCTACAGGTGTTTCTTCAAAATCATTAAGAAGACCGTCTATTTCCTCTGAAATAAGTTCATCTTCTGTCTTTTCTACAGGTACGTTGGACTCTTTAAGACCCTCACGAACCTTTAATAATGCATCTTTCCAGTTGTCTGTTTTATGTGCCATATCTTTATTTATGTTAATTGGATTCTAACCACTAACTCCGATTCACCCTTTTCAAGGTTTCCCTTCATTTCGTACTCTTTACCCAGTATTAATTCAATTGGCATATAACCTCGTTCTCTCATATGCCACCCATTACCACTTAGAATGTGCATGGTTTTTTTCATACCTCGCACAATCTCTAAAGGAACCGATTCATTAAACGTTCTAATTAGATATTTAACACCCGTTCCATGTTGTTCCGTCAAGTAATCCTTCAAGGATTTCTCCAAGTATTTAGTTAATCTTTTAAGGACTTAATAAATGCCCTTTTCCCTGCTTTATACATTGCAACTACGCCTGGATGGTCTGTTATCATGTACATTGACTGGACTGCTTCCAATTCTTTTTGAGAAATACCTCTGATTTCTTTCTTCCAGTATTTCTCTATGTTCTTATTAATACCTTTCTTCTGAGGTATATATGGGTCTCCTTCGACCTGTATATTACCTGCAATAGGTGAGTCTTCACTAAACATAAATCCTACTTCTTTAATCCTTACTTGTTCACCATAGTTTGCATAGTTAAGTGCTTTCTGAACGTCTTTATTTTTAGAGAGTCCTCTTTTAAGTTTTTCAATCTGTTTGACTGCATAGTTCATTGCACCGCCATGGTCAAGTGCGATTTCAACAGCTTTTCTAGTCTGTTTATCTCTAACTTTATTCCTTCTAAAGTAAACTGAAATCTCTTGTCCAGTAAGTTTAGAACCGTCCATTTTTCCTTCTTGAATTTGTTGTTCAGTCATACCTACTTCTTGTAAAGATTCAGCTTCTTGTTGTACTTCTTCGTACATACCTGCATCTTGTATTCGAGTCAACACACCGTCTTTATATGATACAGAAACATGGTTTCTCATACCGAATTCGT
>PAHQ01000002.1 GCA_002705125.1 Verrucomicrobiales bacterium
GACTGATGGGAGTTGGAGGTCATTGAAACCTTTGCTCCGAAACTTTTAACTACCTCCTCAATTTTTTGGTCATCTGTAGCTATAATGACTTCATCTAAAAGCTTAGACTTTTTTGCCCTTTCCCAAACGTGTTGGATTAACGGCCTACCCGCTATTTTGTGAAGCGGCTTTCCTGGAAATCTGGTTGAGCCCCAGCGCGCTGGTATAATTCCAAGGAATTTGTTTTTGTGCATATCAATTATAAATTCAAATAAAAATAGAGTTTTTTACATTTTTAATGTGTTGTCATCTAACCCTCATTGAATGGCATAAAATATTTACGTTACATTAAATTTAGTTGCCGATTGTATGCTTCTGTTGCAAAGATTCGCAATAATTAATTAATCATTTTATTAATACTCATTTTATATGGTTGAACAAACGCTGGAATATGAGAACGCACATTTCTTATTATCGTTGCTAGCTGGAGACGTTGACTTAGCCCAGGCTATCGGTAAGGAATTTGATATAAGAGTAACGACCAGAGATACTTGGATTAAGTTTTTTGGAGATAAGGAGAATGTAAGACGAGCAATCATGGTCATGAAAGATCTTGAATCAGCACGTCGCGACGGAGCTGAAATAAAAGAACAGGCCTTTCGATTTGCTATTGATTCAGTCAAAATAGGAGACGGCTGTAAAGTGTCAGACCTCTTGGGGCACCGAATTTTGGGAGCCAGAGACCGGCCGGCAGTTGTTCCGAGAAATAGAACTCAACTGAAATACTTAAAGTCGATGTATGACAATGAGGTTGTTTTTGGGATTGGGCCAGCTGGTACGGGAAAAACTTACCTCGCCATGGCGTCTGCAATTAATTCGCTCAAAGAAAAAGAAGTTGGCAGGATTGTTCTTACTCGTCCTGCTGTTGAGGCTGGTGAGGCTTTAGGATTTTTGCCTGGTGACCTTACGGAGAAAATCCTTCCTTATCTCAGACCTCTTTATGATGCTCTTTTTGATATGATTGATCCTGATACGGTGAATCGAATGATCGAAAAAGGACAGATTGAAATAGCGCCCCTTGCGTATATGAGAGGAAGAACAATTAACAATGCTGTTATTATTCTTGATGAGGCTCAGAACACGACCTCAGAACAGATGTTAATGTTTTTAACCCGTCTTGGTGAAGGTTCTCGTTGTGTTGTAACTGGTGACCCTTCTCAATCAGATCTTAAGAAAGGAGTTTCCTCTGGATTAAGAGAGGCCATTAATATTCTTTCTCAAGAAGTAGAGGGAGTCGATTTTATTAGATTTGAAAGGTCGGATGTGGTTAGGCACAGAGTAGTTGCCTCAATTATAGGGGCATATGATAAGGCTAGAAAAAATAAGGAAAGCGGACATTAAAAACCATTAATATACTGTATTAATAGTTTTTAAGAGGTTTGATTTCTCGTCACAGGGGTGCTATATTACAGACCCCCTCTAACAAAATTCACCCCTAAATAAACTCATAAGAGTCAGGTCCAAGTAAGGCCCTAATATTTATCTAATTCGTAATAACAAATTTTTCCATTTGTTCAAAAACCCTCGTCCTAATAATAGGATAGTTTATTTAATTCCACCAACATAGTGAATTTAAATTCTCATCGATGATTAAGGTACTCAACAGACTTAGATTAAAGCGTCGCGGGCTCATGTCTGAAAAGAGTAGGCGTAAGCACAGTGAACACGAGTGGTTAAATAAGTTAGGTGATAGTCTTACTTTAGGTGGGATCTCTTATGTTGTCTTTGCGATAGTTCTTGGAACTCTTATTTTTGGTGTTACAGCAGATAGGGGAACAGTCTTGAGTTCTTGGGGCGCAGTTTTTCTTGGAGAGGTGACTTTAATAGCAGGTGTAATTCATTTCTATATTAACCATCCAAGGAGTTTTAGTCGGAACGGAAGAATTGTTTTAATTTTTGGTCTAATGTTTATGCATTTGATCTTAGTCCGACTCATTTTTGGATTTGTCGAAGGGGATATTTTTGGTGATGGTGGTGAACGCTTTGGTTTCTTATTGTGCCCTCTGGCATTGGCACCTTTTTCTGTTGCTATTCTTCTTGGAAGAGCACAGGCATTATTCGTAACTGTTCTTTGTTCTATTTGGGGATCACTACTCGTTGGAATCGAACTTGCTGTTCCTTTACTGACGACAAATCTTATCGTCGGGTTTGTATGTGTTTTGCTTACTGATAGTGTGCGTAAGCGAAGCGGTTTAGTACGTGCAGGATTTATTATTGGTTTAATTATGCTGATCTTTGGGTTGTTGTTTGGTTTTGTAACTGGATCAGCGCCCGGGGAAGGGGCCATGGACTGGAAGATGTTTGCCGTTGGATGCGTAGTCGCAGTATTGGGTGGAGTCGTGACGGTTTCAGTCGTGGGCGCAATTTTGCCTTTTATAGAAACTCTTTTTAGAATTACTACTGACATTTCATGGATTGAGCTTGCTGACCTTAATCATCCTTTACTACGTAAAATGACAATCGAGGCACCAGGCACTTATCACCATAGCCTTATTGTTGCTAACCTTGCCGAAGCGGCCGCTGAGTCCATCGGAGCTAATGCCATAAAGTGCAGAGTTTGTTCCTATTTTCATGATATAGGGAAACTGCATAAGCCTGAATATTTCATTGAAAATATTAGTAATGGCCATAACCCTCATGATGAGCTAACGCCAACGATGTCGTCTTTGGTCATCATTGCGCATGTGAAAGAGGGTGTTGATATGGCTTTGAAGAAAAGGCTCAATTCCCAAATTGTTGATGTCATCGAACAGCATCACGGTAATTCAATGATTTCATTTTTTTATCATCGTGCTCTCGAGCAACAAAATGAAGTAAGAGAACGAGTTGAAATGGGTGAAGCCAATGAGGACGATATCCCTGAGGTTTCTGAGAAGAACTTTCGTTATCCAGGGCCGCTACCACAATTCAAGGAAAGTGGAATCATTAGCCTTGCTGATGCTGTCGAGAGCGCTTCTAGAACCCTTCAAAAACCAACCCCAGGGAAAATAGACCAACTCGTTGATGAGATTATTAATTCAAGAATTCTAGACGGACAACTTAAGGACTGTGATCTTACTCTGAGAGAGATAACAGTCATGTCTGACAGCTTCAAATCTACCCTAAGAAGCATGTTTCATAACAGAATAACTTATCCTAAAGATGAAACGGAAGTTGATTCTAATAGTTCAAAAAAGGGAAAAGATAAGACTAAGGTCGGCACTAACGGAAACGGACGTTCTAACAAATCAACTAAACTAGCGAGTGACGCTAGTTCACGGATCTCTTAATGAGCAATGATCAAAATCCTAAGATAGAGATTATAAATTCTCAGGACTCTATTATTTTAGATTTGGAGTCGATTAAAGTGCTCTCAAAAAAAGCCCATACGTTTTGCCTTCAAGAATCAAAGAAAGGTTCTCCTCTAAGGAGTTTGCAATCCCTAGAAGTGAGTATTCTTAATGATAAACAAATCGCACTAGTACATGAAGAATTCATGAATGATTCTACCCCGACCGATGTGATTACTTTTGATTATGGTGAGATTTTGGTCAGTGCGGAAACAGCACTAGCTCAATCCAAATCGCTTAAGGTTTCTCTGGAGGATGAAATTTTACTTTATATAATTCATGGGATGCTTCATCTGGGTGGATATCTAGATAAGGATGAGGCAGATTTTAATGAGATGAAGATTATCCAAGAGAGAATTTTAAATTCTTGCTTTGACTGATAGAGGTAAGTTCAAAACTAATAATTTCTTTATTTGCTTGGAAAGAAAATCCGTAGAAGGTTTGCGTCCGTAAATAAAAAAATATTTTAATTGGACGCAATTTATCAAGATAACGACGGATCAGGACAGGAGGCACTGAGAGCCATCAGGCAGTCATTGCTAGGGGTATATCCTTGTCATTCACTTTCATTTGATATTAGCAATCAGTCATGGATTGAATTTTTTAATGGTTATTTCAATGACCGAGTAATCCCTCATTTTATTAAAACATGGAAATTGTTATCAGAAGGCGATCTTGATTTAATAATTGCCGAAGATAAGCGCTTTCTTGAATTGTTTGATGAACAAACTAGTTCCAATCTTAGTAGAGCTTCTACTGAGATTTTTAATGCTAGAGAAGGAGCAAAAGGTATGCAAATGCTAAAAAAATTGTCCTTAAAATCCCCAAATTGTAGTTTTACCACTGCATTTTCTATGCAGTGCTCTGCTTTCAATATTCCTCTCCTTCAAAGTATCATTGCTTATGCTTTCATGGAATGGGGATGCGGCCAAAAATCTATTAGATTTTCCCTTGAGAATATAGGCGAATGCGAGAAACTCTTTGATAGTGAATTTCCAAATTTCACAGATAATATAGGTAGATTGTTATCTCAGAATCTTGGAGGTTCAAAGTTAACAGCTTAAATTTAATAGTGCGTCATTTAGTATCCAACGTTGAAGTAGAGACAACCCCCTCACCAGAGGTGGATGTTCTTGATGAGGTTACTAAGCCTTGGCAGGTTATGGTTCTTAATGACCCAGTAAACCTAATGAGTTTCGTTACTCTTATTCTTAAGCGAATCTTTGGTTATTCTGAAGAAAAGGCCGTCGAGCTTATGCTTAAAGTTCATTATGAAGGAAGCGCTGTGGTTTGGACTGGAGAAA
This sequence comes from Verrucomicrobiales bacterium, assembly GCA_002705125.1. Taxonomy (GTDB): domain Bacteria; phylum Verrucomicrobiota; class Verrucomicrobiia; order Verrucomicrobiales; family DEV007; genus EC70. Next base: position 4,673 of record PAHQ01000002.1, read on the forward strand.
GGGAGAAAGCTGAACTTTATGTGCAGCAGCTTCAGTCGCATCAACTTTACGCGGTCATGGAGCCGGTTGATTAGCATCCACGAGGATGGAATTAATCAAAAATGATGATTCGACATGGACCCTTAGTAAGGTTTCAGAGCTGGAGCATTTGATGCTTTCTAGATTACCTGATTCTGCGGACCCTACCGGTTGTGAAGAAGCCTCTGATAGGCTTTATCCTTCTCCAATTGCTCCAGACGCAGAGGTTGATGACGATAAGTCTTTTACTTTAGAAAATGATTGGAAAGAGTTTATTGAGCCTGAGCTTAGATCTGATTTTAGGGATTCTTTGAAGGTTGTTGCCGATGATCTTGGTAAGTCAAGTATGACAAAAGAAGGAGAGTTAAACCAATATGAGTTTATCATTCCGACGGCTCACGCCAATCATTGGTGTAGTGCATTAAACCAAGCTAGGATTGTTATTCATCATAGGTATGACCTTCCCTCAGAAGATGGTCTTCTCGATATGGATCCTAATCCAGAAAAGTGGATGGCTACCTTGCAATCAGAAATCTATGGAATGCTGATGGAGTTTCTGATTAAAAAAGTCCTCTGGATTTAGAAATGATTTTAGGATTTTTTTAGCTCTTGATTCGACAACTGAGCGCAATGGTCTAATCTAATTGAGTGAAAAAAAGACTTATATTATTCATTTCTCTACTTTCTCTAATTTCATCTGTTATGGCAGACCAGAGACCAAATATACTTTGGATTACTAGTGAAGATAATGGCCCAGACCTTGGGGCTTATGGTGTTGATTATGCTCATACTCCTGCCTTGGATCGGTTAGCTAAAAAAAGTGCTATTTACACTAATGCATTTGCAACTGCTGGAGTATGTGCGCCAGCAAGGTCGACAATTATCACAGGCATGTATCCTCCTGCACTTGGAAGTCAACATATGAGAAGTCGAGCATCTTTACCAAAAGGAATTAAATTTTACTCTCATCATTTAAGGGATGCAGGCTACTATTGTACAAATAATTCAAAAGAGGATTACAACCTTGTTAAGCCAAAAGGATCTTGGGATGAGTCTGGTAGGAATGCTCATTGGAGTAACGCACCTGAAGGGAAGCCTTTTTTTGCTGTCTTTAATTTCACTGTTTCGCATGAGAGTAAAATTAGACTCAGAGAAAAGTCCTTTCCTCATCACAAAATTGAAGATGCTTCCATTCCTCCTTATCACCCAAATATCCCTGAGACTAAAAGAGACTGGGCTCAATACCATGCCAATATAACAAAGTTAGATGGCCAAGTGGCCAAGAGTCTGAGGGAATTAAAGAAAGCTGGTTTAGCAGAAAACACAATTGTGTTCTATTATGGAGATCATGGTTCTGGCATGCCGAGGCACAAGAGATGGCTTTGGGATTCAGGTATTCATATTCCTCTCTTAGTTCACATTCCAAATAAATGGAAAAATCTTCGTGAAGTAGCACCAGGTAAGAAGACTGACCGACTTGTAAGTTTTGTTGATCTGGGTCCTACAGCATTAAGTCTTGCTGGCATAGATCCCCCTAAACACATGCATGGCAAGGCGTTTCTTGGAGTTCATTCCGATCAACCCCGTCAATACGTTCACGCTTTTCGAGGTAGAATGGATGAGAGATATGACATGGTCCGAGCTGTAAGAGACAAGCGATATAAATATATCAGGAATTACAATCCTCACCAGATATACGGTCAGTTTATTGCCTACATGTTTCAGACTGACACTACACGGATTTGGAAAGAAATGTATGACAAAGGTAAGCTTAATGACGTTCAGAGTGCTTTTTGGAGGACCAAGCCCCCGGTTGAGTTTTACGATACTTTAAAAGACCCACATGAGATTAATAACCTTGCTGATAGTAAGGAGCACTCAGAGCATAGAGACCGTTTGGCTGGAGAACTTAAAAGATGGCAAAATGAAATTAGAGACCTTGGTTTTTTGCCAGAAGGTGAAATGCATGAGCGTCGTGGAAATTTGACTCCTTATGAATTAGGAAGAGATAATAATAAGTACCCTCTAGATGAGATTAGAGCAGCAGCTGAAATAGCGACGAGAGCTAAAGAATCGAATTTAAAGGAGATTAAGGATATGATGAAACATCAAGATCCAGCTATTCGTTATTGGGGTGCGACTGGATGCATTGTCATTGGAAAGGAGTCTAAAAGTTTAAAGTCAGATTTGATGGGTTTGCTGAAAGACGCGTGTCCAGATGTAAGAACAGCTTCAGCTCATGCTCTCTTTAGTATTGGTCATCCTAAAGAAGCCGTTCCGGTCTTAGAGAAAATTTTATCAGAAAAAAATCAATTCTACCGGTTACGAGCGATGAATGTTCTTGATCATATGGATGAGAATGCCAGAGAAGCGGTCACTCGTATAGCAAGAGTCGGAGACTCGGCTAAGATCGGTGCTTATGGTGAAAATTACATAGGCAATGTAATCAAAAAGGCAGCATCTGACCTTGGAATTAAGGCCTCGAAATAGACCAAGGCTTTAAAATTAACGGAAATATTCTTTATTCTTAGATGCCCTTGCATCTTCGATTGAACGCCCCAAATTAGACATAATGTTTTCACAATTATCAGATGGCCTTGAGGGCGTTTTCAAGAAACTCAGAGGACAAGGAAAAATCTCTGAGAAAAACGTTTCGGATGCGATGCGCGAAATTCGTATGGCTCTTCTTGAAGCAGATGTTGATTTTTCAGTTGCAAAACAATTCGTTTTAAAAGTTAAAGAAGAAGCTTTAGGAGAGAAGGTTCTAAAAAGTATTACACCTGGTCAACAAGTAGTTAAAATCTTCCAAGATTCTCTTGTGGATCTACTTGGAGGAGATGCCGCTCCTCTTGATCTTGATCCGCCTGCACGAATTGTTATGTGTGGATTAAATGGTGCGGGTAAGACAACAACATCTGGCAAATTAGCTCTCCGTTTAAAGAAGGAAGGTCGTAAACCTATTTTGGTTGCATGTGATTTGTATAGACCTGCTGCCGTGGAGCAGCTCGCGACCCTTGCTGGCGAGATCGATGTTCCTGTTTATCGCGCAGAGCCTGGGGAGAAGGATGTGCTTAAAGTTGCCAAGAAGGCTATTACTTGGGCAGAGGCACAATCAGGTAATGTTTTAATATTTGATACGGCTGGGCGACAGGAAATTGATCATGAATTAGTTAAAGAACTTCAGAGTCTTTGTGAGTTTCTGAAGCCAAAAGAAACTTTGTTGGTTGCTGATGCTGCGACTGGACAGCAGTCTGTAAGTGTTGCTACACATTTTGATGAAGCGGTTGGATTAACAGGTATTGTACTTACTAAGCTTGATGGTGATGCTAGGGGAGGAGCCGCTCTATCAATGCGATCAGTGACGGGTAAACCCATTAAGTTTATTGGTGAGGGTGAAAAACTTGAGAACCTTGATGTTTTTGTACCTAGCAGATTAGCTGAAAGAATCTTGGGCATGGGTGATGTGGTTGGACTAGTTGAGAAAGCCGCTGAGGCCTTTGATGAGGACGAGGCCGTTAGGATGGCCGAGCGTATGAAGAAGTCGACTTTTGACTTCAATGACTTTCTTGCTCAGATGAAAATGATGCAAAAAATGGGTCCCTTAGAGGGTATTCTTGGAATGATCCCTGGAGCATCAAAGCTTAAAGGCCTTGCTGGGGCAATGGATGACACGAAACTAAAAAGAATAGAAGCGATCGTTTTGTCGATGACGCCTAAAGAAAGATCAAGGCCTGAAATTCTTAATGGCAAGAGAAGATCGAGAATTGCTAAGGGAAGTGGTAACAGTGTTACCCAGGTGAACCAGTTCCTTAAACAGTTTGGCCAGATGAGAAAAATGATGAAAAGTAAGGGAAAAATGAAGAAAATGCTCTCTCAATTAGGGGGCTCTGGAATGGATTTGGGTGGATTGGGTGGTGATTTTCCTAAAGGAATGAAGTTTTAGAGGTAAAACTAGTTGAAAAATCTCTTGGCAATTTGTGAAAAAGGGTCAAATTTAGCGCCCCCATTAAAGTGTTATAAAATCACTTTTTATAAAAATCATAAAAAATCATGGCAGTAGTCATTCGTTTGAGAAGAGAAGGATCCAAAGGCCGACCATATTACAAGGTAGTCGTCACTGATTCGCGTTCACCACGCGACGGACGATTCATTGAGCAGATCGGAAATTATAATCCTATGGAAGAGGATTCCTACAGTATCGATCTTGAGAAGGTTGATAAGTGGATTGGAGATGGAGCCAAGCCAAGTTCTACCGTGAGCAGCCTAATCAAAAAGGCTAGAAAATCTTCCTCAGAGTAGCTCATCAACCGATCTTATTTGGGCTTTCTCCCTCTGAGATGTCTTTTGTAGGTTTTCTAGCGATTCATTATGGCTATAGCTTTAATGCGTGGAAGCGTGTTGGAGGATTGCAGATGAGGCAATTATACTTTTAAGAAAAGTAGATCGTGGATTGTTAATAATCGTAGGGTGTGTTTTTCATTATAAAAAACGAGACGATTAAAGAAGTTATGCGCAGACCAATTAATTCTAGCGGTCAGAATTGAAGTTTTCTTTTGAGATATTGATCACAAAATCGACGAGCTCTTTACATTTAAAGAATCCTTCCCACATATTATGACCTTGGCCTTCTGGAACGATGAGCTGCATTTTTCCTCCAAGCAGCTTATACCTTTCTGAAATAATGCCCGAATTAAGTTTTAAAGGAACGACTCTATCTACATTTCCATGAATGTGAAATATAGGAATTCTAGCTTCGGCTAGAGGTTTCAGTTTATCGATAGGGTTATGAAGACGTAAGTTTTTCTCCAGTTCGCTTTCAGTCATTTTGTATGCAGGAGCGGCTCTGTTTAGACCAGGATAACTGCTTAAGTTGCAGACTGGGTAAATGCCAGCAATGCATTTTACTTTTTCTGGATTTTCTGCAGCCCAATTATAAAGCATTAGGCCTCCTCTGCTCCTCGCAAGAAGACTAGCTTTTTGACTAAAGTTTTTCTTTTTAGTAAGAAAATCATGGAACTTTGTATATATTTTTCGCCCTTCAGGATTGCCGTATGATTCGCCAACATTGATTCCGGAAATGGCAATACCAGCTTCAAGGAACTTATCTATCATCCATCCTTCGTCTCGTTCATTGGGTAGGCCTTTGAGTGTTGGAGCATACATGATCCATGGAATGTTTGATTTGGCATGTTTTTTTGGCATGACTATAAAAGCATCACGTCCCTCAAACTTTATTCTCTCCCACTGATTTTTTTCATCTATACCCGCAATTAATTGGGTGTTTGTGATTAATAAAGTAATGAATATTTTTTTCAGTAAATGCAGCATATTATTTTTTTAACTTAAATAGTTGCTGAATTAAAACTCTTTTTGATGTGGCCATGTAACCTAGAGTTAGAGTAAATTTTTATTTAATTAACCCTGTTAAATTAATTTCAACAAACTAACATGTTAATAATGAAAAATTCCTTCTGCTGTTCAATTTTATTTGTACTTCTGTCTATATTTTCTGTTTTTATTTCCAGCTGTAAAAAAACTGAAGATTCTTCCCCGAAAGTTGAATTAAAACCTGAGCCAAAACCTGAGCCAAAACCTGAGCCAAAACCTGAGCCAAAACCTGAGCCAAAACCTGAGCCAAAACCTGAGC
>PAHQ01000113.1 GCA_002705125.1 Verrucomicrobiales bacterium
CATGTTCCGCATGAATTTCATGTTTTTCCTGAGTGTCTCTGTTTTCATGAATCACTCTCCATCCACCATCTGGTTTGAGAAGTAAATCTTTTACTCGTTCGCCATGATATATTTCCGCACCTTGTTTTTTGGCGGAATTTGCATAAGCCCAAGTAGTTCCTGAGGGATCAAGGTGGCCTTCTATGGGATCATATAGCGCGCCCACAAAATGATCCGGATTGATGAGAGGCATAATTTCAGCTGCTTCTCTGGCACTGATTATTTCGGTTTCCATTCCGAGGTATGCTCCTTTGGCATGCATACTTTTAAGCCAGTCAAAACGTTCCTGAGTAGCCGCTAACATTATTCCTCCTGTCATGTGCAGGCCGATTTCTTGTCCTGAAATTTTCTCAATTTCCTGGTAAAGCTCAATCGTGTACTGTTGCAATTTTGCGACATTCGGATCTCCGTTGATGGTGTGGATTCCCCCAGCGGCATGCCATGTCGAACCGGATGTAAGTTCAGCACGTTCAAGCAATACAACGTCTTTACAACCTAGTTTTGTGAGATGATAGAGGACGCTACAGCCTACTACTCCGCCTCCAATAACTGCAACCTGTGTGTGTGATTTCATCAAATTAGTCCATTTCACGATTGTTTTAAAAAAATGTCACATGACTCTATTCGCAGGCCTACAAACAGACAAGTGTAAAATTTACACCCTTATTCCACAAGCTGGTTTAGATCTAACTATTAAATTCAAAAAATACGATTTATGTCTTGAACTATTAATCAAAATTTCAGACATTTAATCATTGCTAAAAGGAACGATTATTTTAGGATAAAAATTAAACAAATATTTTAAATTTATGAAATCAGAATTTGAATGTAAATCCTGATTTCATCCTATTGTCTTATATGAAAAAGAGGGTTTTTTGAATTTTGGTTTTGTAATCGACAATCGAAATTGTATTGGTTGTCATGCTTGTACGGTTGCTTGTAAAGCAGAACATGATGTCCCGATAGGGGTTAATCGTACTTGGGTCAAGTACGTTGAAAAAGGCCAATTCCCGGATACCCGCCGTATTTTTTCCGTGATGAGGTGCAACCATTGTGAACATGCTCCATGTGTCGAAATTTGCCCAACGCGGGCTCTCTACACTCGTCCTGACGGAATAGTAGATTTTAATAATGACCGTTGTATAGGTTGTAAATCATGTACTCAGGCATGCCCCTATGATGCAATCTACATAGATCCTGAATCCCATACGGCAGCTAAGTGTAACTTCTGTGCGCATCGAATAGATGTAGGACTTGAACCGGCTTGTGTTAATGTATGCCCAACATCAGCGATTGTGTGCGGAGATTTGGAGCAAAAAGGTTCAAAAATTTCCAATCTAATTTCAAGACAACAAGTAACTGTAAGAAAGCCTGAAAAAGGAACACGCCCAAAGCTTTTTTACGTGGAGGGTGACGATGTTTCTTTAAAGCCTCTTGAGACAGAGCAATCTGGCAAAAGTTTATGGGGCTCTCAATCTTTAGGAGTAGGACACCATTCTGGAAAAGAAAATTTTTTTAGTCTTGGTTTTGATTCAATTCAAAAAATCTATGAAAACAAAAAAAAATCATCAGGTGTGGAAAATATCGAAAAAGTTCTCTCTGGTAAAAGTCGATTGAGTGGAGGTGCACAGCCAGCCAAGAGGGTTTATGATTCTCCTTCTAAAGGAATTCTTTGGGGCTGGGAAGTAGCAGGGTACATCCTTACAAAAGCTCTATCAGCAGGAGTTCTAGGGTTATCATTAACACTTAACCAATTCGGCTTGATAAATCTATCAAGTCAGGCTATTTGGGTAACTTCATTGGTATCATTGTTTTTTCTAGGAGCAACGGGAATTCTTTTGATAATCGATTTGGATAAACCAACTCGCTTTTTGTATGTACTTTTGAGACCACACTGGAAGTCGTGGTTAGTCAAAGGGGGCTATATAATTTCAGTCTTCGGTGGATTGGTAACATTATTGGGAGGAGCACATTTATTTGGTTATGGTGAATGGGCTAATTGGCTTACGTGGCCTATTCTTTTATTTGCAATTTTGCTTGCAATCTACACGGCTTTCCTTTTTTCACAGGCAAAGGGAAGGGACTTCTGGCAAAGTCCACTTTTGATTTTACATATGCTGCTCCATTCAGTTGTGGGGGGATCGGCTCTTCTCTTGATTGTAGGTTTTTTCTGGAAACCAATCTTTCCTATGATACCTCACTTGCAAAATATTCTGATTGGCGGATTGGTGATACAGATTTTATCCCTTGCAGCTGAATTAATAACTCCTCATCCCACTGTCGACTCTCACCGTACTGTGAAAATCATAACAAGTGGTTTTTTTAAATCTGAATTTTGGGGAGGAGTAGTATTAATTGGAAGTTTTTTGCCTTTATTGATGCTGATTTCGAGTATTGCTCCAATGAATCTTGCTTTTGCAGGCTTATTGGTGTTGATTGGATTGTGGTACTCAGTTCGAATTTGGGTCATTGCACCTCAAATGATTCATTTGAGCTAAATTTATAATAAAGTAGAGAAATACTATGAAAATGCAGCCTGATCCAACATGGATTGAAAAAATGGCTCAGGGAATTGGCCTGATACCAGATTTAAGTGAAAAAAAGACTCATTTTTCTGAAATGATAGAACCACGGCCATTGAGTGATTACCCCCCACCTGAGAAATGGGATAATTGGGAAGAATATGAAGCGAAAGGGTGGTCAAAGAAAGAAAAAAAGAGTTATTCAATTATTCCTACCTCATGCTTCAATTGTGAATCAGGATGTGGACTTTTGAGTTATGTAGATCACGAAACAGGAAAAGTCCGTAAATTTGAAGGTAATCCATATCATCCTGGAAGTCGGGGGCGTAATTGTGCAAAAGGTCCTGCAACCATTAATCAGATTGAGGATCCAGAAAGGATTCTTTATCCACAAAAAAGAGTAGGAAAACGTGGAGATGGTAAATGGGAAAGAGTCTCTTGGGAATCTGTACTGGAAGACATTTCAAGCCGAATTCGTTCTGCAATTGAAGAAGGAAGAAACAACGAAATAGCCTATCATGTTGGGCGTCCTGGTGCAGAAGGATATATGGATCGGATACTTCAGTCATGGGGAGTTGATGGACATAATAGTCACACTAATATTTGTTCTGCAGGAGCAAGATTCGGATATGCAATTTGGGATGGCGTAGATCGTACCTCTCCCGATTTTGCTAATGCAGATTTTATTTTGTTGATCAGTGCTCATCTTGAATCGGGGCATTATTTCAATCCACATGCTCAGCGAATCATTGAAAGCAAGAATAATGGTACTAAGATCGCAGTCATGGATATTCGTCTTTCAAATACTGCTAGTCGTGCAGATTATTGGATGGCTACATACCCTGGGACTGAAGCTGCAGTTCTACTCGCGATGGCGAGAATCATCCTGATGGAAAAACTCTATAATGAAGAATTCCTATCTAATTGGGTTAACTGGCAGCAATGGTTGCAAGAAGAACATCCTGGTGCAGAAATAAGCCTCGAAACTGCAATTGAAAAATTAATTGAACACTATGATGAATTTACTCCAGACTTCGCAGAAAAAGAAAGTGGAGTATCTGCTGAAACGATTGTAGATGTTGCAAGGAGGATCGGAAGAGCTGGAAGTCGTTTTGCAAATATGAATTGGAGGAGTGCAAGTAGTGGAAATTTTGGAGGATGGCAGGTAGCACGTTGCCTCCAATTCTTAAATGTTTTGACAGGAAGTATAGGAACTAGAGGAGGCACTCTACCAAATACCTGGAACAAGTTTCACCCCACTCTCTGTAGTAAACCTCCCGCACAAAAATTTTGGAATGAACTTCATTTTCCAAAAGAATATCCTCTTTCACATTATGAATTAAGCTTTCTTCTCCCCCATTTTTTAAAAGAAAATCGTGGTAAAATGTCAGTATACTTTACCCGGGTTTTCAATCCAGTTTGGACTTTTCCTGATGGTTTCAGTTGGATAGAAGCCCTTCGTGATGAGGATAAGATGGGACTTCACATCGCTCTTACTCCAACTTGGAATGAAACAGCTTATTTTGCAGATTATGTTCTTCCAATGGGACACTCATCGGAACGTCATGATTTAATAAGCTATGAAACCCATTCAGGTTTATGGATAGGTTATCGTCAACCGGTACTACGTGAATATGCAAGGCGGAAAGGTAAAGAGCCAGAATTTACCTACCAAAGCAATCCTGGAGAAGTTTGGGAGGAGGATGAGTTTTGGATTGAATTATCCTGGCGTATCGACCCAGAGGGAAAGCTAGGAATCAAAGAACATTTTCAGTCGCCTTATCGTCAGGGAGAAAAACTGCGTATAGATGAATATTACAGATACATTTTTGAAAATGTTCCTGGACTCCCCGAAAAGGCTGCGGAAGAAGATATGACTCCTTTGGATTTCATGCGTCGTTATGGAGCTTACGAAGTCAAAAAAGAAGTATATGAACTTTTTAGAAAAAATCTTAGTGAAGAAGAACTTAAAGGGACAAGAGTTGATAAAGTTAATGGTGTGGTATTGAAAGAAGGGAAGCCTGTTGGAGTTATGGCCAATGGTAAAGCTTGTATCGGATTTAATTCTCCATCTCGGAAACAAGAACTTTATTCGAAAACTCTTTCTGAATGGAAATGGCCTGAATATACTTTGCCGGGATACATCAAAAGTCATGTACATGAGGAAGAAATGGAACGTGACAAAGGAGAATTCCCTTTAGTACCAACATATCGCCTCCCTACACTCATTCATTCTAGGTCTGCTAATGCGAAATGGCTAGTAGAAATTGCAAACAAAAATCCATTATGGATGCATACTTCGGATGCAAAAAGACTGGGTTTCGAAACAGAAGATTTGGCACGAGTAAATACTGAAATTGGATATTTTGTCGTTCGTGTCTGGGCAACTGAAGGTATGCGTCCTGGGGTCGTTGCATGCTCCCACCACATAGGTAGATGGAGACGTTCTCAGGACCCCGAAGCTAATTTGTGGTCTACAAATTTGGTTGATATTCAAGAGCAAGGCGATGGTAAATGGAAGATGAATGTTCTTTCAGGGATTAAACCCAGAAAAGGAAAAGATAAAGATCTAAAAAGAATTTTCTGGCGAGATGGAGGGGTTCACCAAAATATCACTCACGCAGTACATCCAGACCCTATAAGCGGGATGCATTGCTGGCATCAGAAAGTACGAATAGAAAAAGCAAAACCAGATGATAACTATGGGGACGTTTTTGTTGACACGAAAAAATCGACTGAAATATACCATAGATGGTTGAAAAAGACTCGACCTGCACCTGGTCCTGAAGGTCTTAGGAGACCATTATGGTTAAAAAGGCCTCTAAAACCCGACCAAGATCAATTTTATTTAAAAGAGGATTGAATCTATAAGAATTAAGTTTTACTCAGAGAAATCTTGGTAAAAATCAAATCAACTGAATAATAATTGTTGAAATTCGTTATGGAATGGTTAGAGTATAGTCTTTTTGGTTAGGGAAAGATAAGACCTAGGGAGATGAATGACTAAGTTAATTTTGTGATACCATATTTTAAATCAAACATTCTAAATTGTTTTTTCAAAAATGTGTGCAGAATTATTTTACAAATTGAGATATTCCTCGTTATTGCTGAATGAGGTATTTAATTTGGAGTTATTTATTTGTATTAATTTTTCATCTTGGAGAAGAAATCTCTATTTCTTCTAAAAAGAAGAGTAATGAAAAAATACTTTGACATATAACTAAAAACATAGGATCATACCACCCAACAAAATAATTTCTTAGAGGAAAGTTTAATGAGTGATTTTGATACTGAGTTAAATTGTGAAGGCCTAAATTGCCCCCTACCTATTTTAAAAACCAAAAAAGCTATTGACGGTATGAGCACTGGTCAACTACTGAAAATGAGTGCAACTGACCCCGGCTCAGTAAATGACATGGATTCCTGGTCAAAGCGTACCGGGAATGAGTTAGTTTCACACGCTGAAGACGGCGGAGTTCATACATTTATTATTAAGAAAAAGTAATTTTTTTTGAATTTATGTCATGTATTAAATTTGTAATTGTTATATGCTAATATTTGAATATTTGAGTTAATTAATTAGATATATACTAAACAAAGCAGAAATAACTGAAAGTTATGTTCTTTAATTTGAGCCAAAAGGATCTGATTTGAAAGAAAAAAAAACATCTAGATTGCTGATTTCTGCACCTCAAAAAAGTGCAGGAAAGACCACGGTCAGCCTAGGCATTCTAAATAATCTGCTTAAAGAGGGAGTGAATGTGAAGAGCTTTAAAAAGGGTTCTGACTACATTGACCCAATGTGGCTTAAGCTAGCGAGCGGTAGTGAATGTTATAATTTAGATCCTTATCTGATGGGAGCCGAAGGTTGTCTGGATTCGTTTGCCCGTTATGGATCTGAGAACGAAATGTCTTTGATTGAGGGCAATCATGGATTACATGATGGAATGAGCCTTGATGGTTTTGACAGCAGCGCAGGACTTGCAAACATTCTAAAGTCGCCGGTTCTTCTTGTTGTAAACAGCAGGGGTATGGGACGTGGAGCTGCTGCTTTTGTCACTGGGATGCAAAAAATGCAGCCTGAGACAAATATTACAGGAGTCGTGTTGAATAAAGTCAGGAGCAATCGTCAGGAAGAAAAACAAAAATCCACAATTGAAAGTTATTGTGGAATTCCGGTTGTGGGATCCATACCCATAGATGAGGATGTATCGATTCCTGAGAGGCATCTGGGCTTGACTACAGTTGATGAAATGGAAACTGCAAAAGGAATTATCAGTCGTGCAGGAGAGTTAGTTTCTAGGTATTGTGATATGGGTGAGATCAAATCAATGTTTAAGGATATACCACTCAATACAGATTCCAAAAAAAGAAAGCCTATCCTGCCAAAAGATCCTTCAGTAAAAATTGGTATTATCAATGATCCTTCATTTTGTTTTTATTATCCAGAAAATTTGGAGGCACTAAGAGAAAATGGCGCAGAGCTAGTTTTCATTGATTCGCTGCATGATAATTCCCTGCCAGATTTAGACGGAATTTACATTGGTGGTGGTTTCCCTGAATCATTTTTTGAAGAACTAAGCGCAAATCATAAATTTCTTTTAGAGTTAAAGGAACGTATCCAAAGCGGGATTCCTGTTTATGCGGAATGCGGAGGTTTAATATATCTCTGCGAAACAGCCCATTTCGAAAATAAAAAGTATCGATTAGCTGGAGCTCTACCTTTTGAAATTGGTTACCAGAAAAACCCTGTAGGTTATGGCTATCTATCTCTTAAAAGCCGTTGCCAGAGCAGATGGTTTGACGAAGGAGCTTTGGTAAAAGCGCATGAATTCCACTACTCAAAACCCCTTTCTGCTAACGGGAAAGAGCCGAGACTTTCTTCTATGTCTTCTGCAGAACGTTATCAATTCAACGTAATCAGAGGATATGGAATTGATGGGAAAAAGGACGGAATCCTGCATAAAAATATTTTTGCCTCTTTTGCTCATTTGCATGCAGCGGTGAATCCGCATTGGGCGAGAGGATTTGTAGATCTGGCAACTGAATACCAGTACTAATATAAACCCCCTGATGAGGAGTATTTTATGAGTTTTGAATATGAAGGTAGTAACATTGAAACTGATGAAAATGGCTATTTAGTTTCACTTGAAGATTGGTCTGAAGGAGTGGCAGGGAAACTTGCTGAAGATGAAGAAATTAATATGAACGATCAACATTGGGAAATAATCAATTTTCTTAGGGATTATTATCAGGAATTTCAAATTGCGCCTGCAGTTAAAGTATTAACCAAGGCAATTGCCAAGAAAAACGACATTCATAAGAAGGAAGCGTCAGTTTTTTTATATGATCTTTTTCCAAATGGACCTGGGTTGCAGGCCTGTAAGATAGCAGGATTGCCCAAGCCTACTGGTTGTGTTTGATTAAAGGTTTAGTTAGGGGTAATCGTAGAAAAAAGAAACATATAAAATCGGTACTACTATGATTGCAAAAATGCAATTACGTCAAAAGATCAGGTTGCGTATTTTCATCTTAAGCATTAATGAAGTTATTGAAAAGGAGTTGATATGGAAGATATAAAAGGAGCCGGCTCATCCGGTGATGATAAAGAGAATTTAGATAATGAGGGTAAATTTTTAAATCACACCCCCATATTGGATGAGTTGGAGGGAGGAAAGTGGCCAAGCTTTATCTCGGGTTTTAAGGAGTTGGCAGAACGTACAGAAAAACCTATGATTCGTGGAGTTATGGATCAACTGGAATATTCCTATAAAACGAAAATGGGATATTGGAAAGGTGGGTTGGTTACTGTAAAAGGTTATGGGGCAGGGATTATTACCCGGTTTTCCATGATTAAAGATAAATTTCCTGAAGCAACGGAATTTCATACTTTTAGAGTGCAACCAGCTCCGGGACTTCATTACAATACAAAAATGCTAAGAGAGGTTTGTGATATCTGGGAAAAACACGGTTCTGGGTTTATCAACATGCATGGTCAATCCGGTAATCTGCAATTGATCGGTATTGAACAGGATAAAACGCAGGAGTGTTTTGATGAACTCAATCAAGCAGGTTGGGATCTGGGTGGTGCAGGTGCAACAGTCAGAACAGCTGCTTCATGTGTAGGTCCGGCCCGCTGCGAACAAGCCTGTTTTGATAACCTGAAAGTCCACGAAAAAGTTCTCAAAAATTATGCAGGTATGACTCACCGCCCGGAATTCAACTATAAATTAAAGTTTAAGTTCTCCGCTTGTCCGAATGATTGTGCCAATGCAATAATGCGGGCAGATGTGGCCTTGATTGGTACCTGGCGGGATTCGATTCAAATCGAACAGGAATACGTCAAAGAGTGGATTGACGAATACGGGGAAGACGCTCTGTTTGATCAGGTCGTCAATATGTGCCCAACGAAAGCTATTTCGCACAAAATAGGAACGTCCACAATCGAGATTGACAACAAGAATTGTGTACGCTGTATGCACTGCATAAACGTGATTCCTAAGGCTCTTTCTCCTGGAAAAGAAAGAGGAGCCTCATTGTTGATAGGAGGGAAAAATACACTGAAGGTAGGCGTCAATCTAGGTTCGATGATGATCCCATTTTTGAAACTTGACACCGATGAAGAGGTTGAAGAATTCATTGAAATGATGGATGAAATCATTGACTGGTGGGATGAAACCGGTTTAGATCATGAGCGTGTTGGAGAAACCATTGAGCGTGTCGGCATGAAGCAATTCCTTGAGGCAGTTGGTATTGAGGCGAACATTGATATGATCGTACGACCTAGAGATAATCCATATTATAAAAAAGAATACGAAAGCGCCACCTAGCAAATTAAGTTGTTCTTAGAAGTGGTTAAGTAGTTATAAAACAACAAAATTATACACAGTCTGTTTTAATCTAAACAAATTTTTAGAGGAGTTTAGTATGAATGCCCCTATAGAAAGAACCTGGAAAACCGTTGAATCCGGCCCACATACGCTAGAAGGCACACTGCATCCAGTGGTTGTAAAAAATTACGGAAAATGGAAATATCATAAAATGATAAAACCTGGAGTGATGGTTCATTATGGACTCAGTGGTGATGCGCTTTATACAGTCCGGGCTGGGACCCCGCGTCAGAACACGGTTGATCTTGTCAGGCAAATTTGTGACTTGGCAGATCAGTATGCCGATGGATTTATGCGATTCACAATTCGGAACAGTGTGGAATTCATGTTTTCTGAAGAATCCAGAATAGAACCGTTGATCAAGGATTTAGAGGAAATTGGCCTGCCGGTCGGCGGAATAGCAAACTGTGTTGCTCCGATTGCTCACACTCAAGGTTGGCTGCACTGTGATATTCCTGCAACCGACGCTTCAGGAGTAGCGAAAGGAGTCATGGATAATCTTTACGATGAATTCAAAACATTGCAGATGCCGAACAAGGTCAGGCTTTCAACTTCCTGTTGTTCCATCAACTGCGGTGGACAGGCGGATGTCGCGATTATAGTAAAACATACCCGACCGCCACGTATTGACCACGCGAAACTGTCAACACTTTGTGAACTTCCTAAAGCAGTGGCACGATGTCCTGTTGCCGCAATCCGTCCAACTATCGTAAATAACAAACGTTCATTGATGGTTGATGAAGAAAAGTGCATTGTTTGCGGGGCCTGCTTTGGAGCATGCCCATCCATGGAAATAAATCATCCTGAACATTCA
Organism: Verrucomicrobiales bacterium; assembly: GCA_002705125.1. Classification (GTDB taxonomy): domain Bacteria; phylum Verrucomicrobiota; class Verrucomicrobiia; order Verrucomicrobiales; family DEV007; genus EC70. The sequence continues at coordinate 10,266 of PAHQ01000113.1, forward strand.
CAATTTGCGATTTGGGTTGGAGGCAAAAACAGTAATGCACGCTCAAAACCTCAATCCATGAGTCTTGTTGCAGAGGGGATCCCTAACAATCCTCCACACTGGCCGGAAGTAAATGATGTGGTCGGAAGAATCTTAAAAGCATACAAAGGAGGAGGAAAACCATGGGAACGTATGAACGAATGGATTGAACGTATAGGCTGGAAACGCTTTTTTGAGGAGTCAGAATTGACCTTTGAGGTGGACATGATTGACAGTTATCGTCATGCCAGAACTACTTTTAACCAATCGGCCCACGTTAGATTTTAATTTTAAAAATAGATTATGACTTACGAATCAAATCCAATTCTTGACTTTGCCAATAACTACGAGTTCCCTGAATATTCTGATCAAGATGGTTTTCATAAAGTTGTTGCTTTTGGTGATGAAAGTCACAAATGCCCAATTTATGTAAAACAGGTCCCGCCATGTACTGCAGGTTGTCCAGCTGGCGAAGATATAAGGGGCTATCACAATCTGTTGACAGGTGTTGAAAAATCAGACAATAAGTGGGATGACGCCTGGTATAGAATTGTTGAAACAAATCCTTTTCCAGCTATAATGGGTAGAATTTGTCCACATCCTTGTGAAAGCACCTGTAACCGCCAGCACAGAGAAGAAAGTATAGGGATTAACGCAGTTGAGCATTCAATAGGAGAACACGGTATTAAAGCGGGTTTAAAACTCCATCCTCCTGGTGAAGATACCGGAAAGAATGTTGCAGTAATTGGGGCAGGACCGGCAGGACTTTCAGTTGCCTACCAGTTGAGGCGCAAAGGTCATGCTGTAACAATTTACGATTTCAATGAAAAACCCGGCGGAATGATGCTATATGGAGTCATGGCATATCGTGTAGAAAGAAGTGTTTTAGAGGCAGAGGTTGGAAAAATTTTAGACCTTGGCATTGAGCTTAAGATGGGTGTTAGAATTGGCAAGGATATTTCTCTAGAGAAACTAGAGGAAGATTTTGATGCAGTTTTTATTGGAGTAGGGGCTCAATCAGGTCGAAATCTTCCAATTAAAGGATTCTCAGAAACCAGTGGAACTACAAATGCAATTGAGTTCCTAAGATCTTATGAAATTCAAGGAGATTCTTTTAAGATAGGTAAAAAGGTTATTGTAATTGGTGATGGTAATGTTGCCATGGATGTAGCAAGGTTAGCTCGACGTATGGGATCGGAATCAACTATCATTTCAGCGGTTCCTAGAGAGGAAATGAATTGCTATCCTGATGAATTTGATGACGCAATTGAAGAGGGTGCTAAGGTTGAATATTTAACTGGTACCCTCGAAATTTTAGGAAACAAAAATGGAATAAGAGGTGTAAAATGTGCCAAAATGATAAAAAAGGAAAAAGGTGAAGAAGGCTGGGATGCAAAAATACCTTTTCTGCGTTACAAGACGACCGATGAGATATTTGATATCGAAGCAGATATGGTAGTTGCTTCCATAGGGCAAATAACTGATATGAAAGGTTTTGAAGATAGTATACATGAAAACACTTCTCTTTTAAAACTTGACAAACATATGAGAGTAGTTGGTAAAGAAAAAGTTTTTGGCGGAGGAGATGCTCTTAAGGTAGATTTAATCACGACAGCAGTGGGTCATGGTCGAAAAGCAGCAGAATCTATTCATAACTTTCTTAGTGGAAAGGAACTTCCAGAAGAACAGTATAAAAGTATTATTAAGGTTAAAGAGCAGGATATAAATTATTTTTTCCACTCCCAACAAGCTAAAAGGAACCACCACGTCCCAAAAGAAATAGTTGGAAATCATGATCAAGTTTTAGAACCCTTGACCAAAGAACAGGCAGAAGAAGAGTCAAAACGTTGCATGAGTTGTGGATTATGTTTTGACTGCAACCAGTGTGCGGCTTTTTGTCCACAGGAGGCGATTTCACGTTATCGAAGTAATCCAGTTGGCGAAGTAATGTACACTCATTATACAAAATGCGTTGGATGTCATCTTTGTGCGCAGGTTTGTCCCACCGGTTATATTCAAATGGGAATGGGAGACGGACTTTAAAATTATTTAGAGGACTGTTATGTATGATGATTTGATCAAAAAAACAGAAACTGCGATTGACAGTTCCTTACATTGGGCTGAAAGAGGATGGATCGCTACTTTTGGCCCGAGACAGACAGAAATCAATTCACTTCAGGCTGCAGAAGAACTTCCAGAAACATATGTATACCGTATGGAAGCTATCAATTATTGGAAGCAAGTGCGTTTGACAGGTCACGATGCAGGAGTTTCCGGACAAAAAGCTTTAGAATCTCTCAAAAAAGGCGATCTTAGAGATGCAGAAGATCACCTATATTTTTCTCAATATGTAGAGAAACCGTTTGCGGAGTTTTCTAAAACGTGGGTTAAGGTATATGAGGCCGCAAAAGCTCAAATTCTAGAAGATCAATAATTTCCCATGTTCAAAAAAACAAGTTATGGGAGCGAGTCCATTCAACCTTAAGGATGACGAAACTTATTTACGCTGGAGGGATAGAAAACTCAGAAATTATCCTCAAAAGATTGAAGAGCTTCTGGTGGAAATCAATGATCCTCGTAGGTTAAAAAAAAATGAGTTTGAAGCCTTGTTGAAGCGTTGCCGTAAAACGAACATGGCGTTTTACGCTGGTAGTACGGGGACAGACCAGGATCCGGAAATTCCTTTTTCGATTGGACGACGTTTCGGAGTCTTTGGACTAAACAAAAACTTGCTGGCAGATGAGAACTCCCTAACATCACTAAAGCTTCACGAAGACGGAATTAAGCAGCATTATATCCCATACACAACAAAAAATATCAACTGGCATACGGACGGTTATTATAATCCTCCGAATGAACAAATTTACTCTATGATGTTACATTCTGTTCAGGAAGCAGCAAGTGGTGGTGTAAATAGTTTACTGGACCATGAAGTTGCTTACATCAAATTGCGGGACGAAAATCCAGAGTACATCCACACATTCATGAATCCAGAAGTTTTAAGTATTCCTCCAAGAATAGGAGAGCAAGGAATCGTTGCTCGAAGAACTGAGACCGGACCGGTTTTCAGCATTACAGCAACCGGCAAATTACACATGCGTTTCACTATACGGAAAAAAAATGTAATTTGGACGGACAATTCCCAAACGAAGGCGGCTCTTTGTGCACTTAGAAAAATCCTGACTAGTGATTCACCATATATCTTTAAGCTTCAATTGGAGTCCGGTATGGGACTGCTAAGCAATAATGTTTTGCATAATCGTAGCGCGTTTGGTAATGATTCTGATAACGTAAGACATCTTTACCGTTCCCGATATTTTGAACGAATAAAAGGGACATGATTAGAGTTAACAGATTACTTATTTAGGTCCTGCATAGACAATCTTAGTTGGTTTCATTTTTATATAATTATATGGGTAGCACTAGAATTATGTCAAAGACGGAGACCTCAATGGAATTGAAGGCATTTTCAGACTTGTTTCTGGTTTATAATCAGATCATCTTGCGGATTAAGAATGTTAAAGATATCTATAATTTATCCATTAGAGAGTTTTCATAGAATGACAAAATAACCCTAAAAAACTATATCTATATGAATATTGGAATACTACTCAAAGAAGGTCCATATAATCATCAGGCGGCCGATACTGCCTACAAATTCGCTGAGGCCGCGATCAAAAAAGGGCATACGATTGACGCTGTGTTTTTTTACAATGACGGAGTAATAAATGCTACTAAACTAATGGACCCGCCTCAGGATGACCGACATATTGCCGACCGTTGGAAAAATTTATGTCAAAAGCATGGTGTGCAGATTTTAGCATGTGTTGCAGCAGCAAAACGCCGTGGAATCAATGATGATGTACTAATTGATTGCGGAACGATTACTGGACTAGGCAACCTGACTGATATTGCCATTAGGAATGACAGACTGATAACCTTTGGAGATTAATAAAATGGAAGAATTTGAAGATGATGAAATAGTTAAAAAAATAATGCACGTCATGCGCGAAGCTCCTCATGGGACTATTTACACATATGAAGGTTTGGAAATGATTTTGATTATGGCTGCTTACGATCAGGATATTTCCGTCGCGTTTATTGATGACGGAGTTTATGCTCTCAAAAAAGGTCAAAATACTGAAGACATTGAAATTAAAGGATTCGCTAAAACTTTTGGAGCACTAGATGGTTATGATGTAGAAAAATTATACGTTGATCAAATATCTTTGGAAGAACGAGGTCTTAACGAGGATGATTTGGTAGTAGATGTGGAAGTTTTAAGTTCTGCTGAAATAGGAAAATTGATGGCCGAACAAGATCTTGTGGTTCATCATTAAATATATTTTGTAATTCATATAATGTTTTAAAATGTTAAATACAATTAATAAATCCCCATTTGCAAACAATAGTTTTGAAACATCTTCACGGTTCTTTCAACCTGGAGATCCAATTCTTTTTATCGAAGACGGCGTATACGCAGTACAGGCTAATAATAAATTTTCTAACGCCTTAAGAGATATTCTTAAAAATAATCCGGTGTATGCTCTTGGTCCGGATCTCAATGCGAGGGGTATTTCAGAAATAACGGCTGGTGTAAAGTCTATTGGGTATGAAGGTTTTGTGGAACTGGTGGAGGATCACCAGGTTAACAGTTGGCTTTGATTTTAAAGTTAGCTGAAGAAACCTTAAGTATTTTCAGTATTCTTTAAATTGTATGCTTTTTCTGCCTTAATTCCTAAACTTACAACAAGAGTATTTTATGGATGTAGTATTCGGACATATAACTGTTTAAAAAATTGAATCGATTTTATCAGACAAGGCTAATGACGATTTGTGTGATCAAAATCAACTTTTTGATCACATAAAATATTTATGACAGATACTTTAGAAGACTTACTCGTTAATCCTGAAAAGACGATGACGTCTATCATAAAGCGCGTTGCCACTGGGCCAGAACTCAGCAAGAGTATTTCTTACGATGAAGCACGTGCCGGAATGTTGCTTGTTTTGGATGAACTGGCTGACCCGATTCAGGCTGCAGTGTTTTTGATTGGTTTGCGAGTGAAACGTGAAACGGATGATGAAAATAAAGGTGTACTACAGGCCATACTGGATAGAACGAAAATCATTGAAGCCGATGTGGATGAATTAGTGGACATTGCCGACCCGTACAACGGTTATGCTCGCAGCCTTCCATCATCTCCATTTTTAGCAGCTTTGCTCGCCGAGTCTGGAGTTCCTGCAGTTTCTCACGGAATTGAAACAGTGGCTCCTAAATTTGGGGTGACTCATAGTCAGATCTTAGCTGCTGCAGGAGTGTCTGTAAATCTTACTGTAGAGGAAATTGGAAAACAAATTAGTAATCCAGACATCGGATGGGCTTATGCGGATCAAAGTTCATTTTGTCCAAGTCTTTATGGGCTGACGAATTTTAGAAAAAGGATTGTAAAACGCGCGGCTATTTCCACGGCAGAGGTTTTAACTGGTCCAATAAGAGGCCGTAAAAAAACACATCTTCTGAGTGGTTATGTACATAATGAATATCCACCAATTTACACAATGTTAGCACGTCATTCAGGATTCAGTTCTACACTTTTACTGCGCGGTACAGAAGGTGGTGTTACTCCTTCTTTACGTAAAAGAGGAGAATTTGTGCGTTATTGGGAAGATAGCCAAGACATGATTGTAGAAGCAGATCCAAATGAAATTGGTATTGAATCTGAAAATCGACTGGTAAAAATTCCACCAGCTCTCCTCCCTGAAAAAGATGGGGATTTTGGACCTGATAAAAACAACCGTGAAATTGCAAAACTATCCGCAAAAGAAGGGCTCGCGGCACTACAGGGTTCGAGCAGTGCTACTAGTGACGCATTGCTTTTTAGCGCTTCTTTGACACTATGGCATTTGGAACGTTTTAGTTCAGTCGAATCGGCAGCAGTTTCTGTCCGTAAAATACTGTCCAGTGGAAAGGCAGCAGAACGTTTTAAGAGGGCGGCATGATGTTGAACTGTCGCTTATCCTATTGTTGCTTAGAATACGAGTAATGAGTAATACCCTAAATATACTGATAACAAAAAATCAGGATCAGATTCTTGAAAAGTGGCTGAACCTCAGGTTATCATTTTTTTCAAAGCAAAAACAGTCTTTAATCATGACGCAAAAGGACCAATTCCAAAACCCAATACGTCACCAGTTACAAGAAGGATTGAAAGATATTTTGGAAAATTTTGAAAAAAAAGGTGAAAAATTTAAAGAGGCGCTGGAGCAGATATGCAGGATACTCGCGATTCAGGATTTCCCACCATCAAAAGCGATGGCACTTTTTTATGAGTTAAAGGAAATTGTTCGGGAATTTACAAAAAAAACGGGGGTTGGTTTTAATGCAAAAGACTGGGTGGAGTTTAATTCAGCTATTGAGACTATGACACTTGAGGCATTTGATTGTTACAGTGCTCACCGAGAAAAAATCTATCAACTTAAAGTTGATGAAAGCAAAAACAAAGCGTTTATGTTGTTGAAGAAGGCAGGGATATGAAGGTTATCTATCCTCTTGTTGCGGTCTTGCTTTTGGCTTTAGTAGCTTATCTCGGTGTCGCCATAGGTTTGGAATATTTGTTTGGGGTTATCATCCCATATGTGTCAGTGATTTTATTCCTAGGAGGTTTCATCTGGAAGATTTATGATTGGGTAAAATCACCAGTACCTTTTCGTATCCCTACTACTTGTGGACAGGCGAAGTCTTTAGAATGGATCAAGCGTGATGAACTGGAAAGTCCATCAGGATTTTGGGGTGTTTTCGGCAGGATGTCACTGGAAGTTTTGTTTTTTCGCTCATTGTTCCGTAATACAAAAGCAGAACTAGTTCCGGGTCCCAGCCTCGCTTATTCATCCAGTAAGTGGCTTTGGATGGCAGGGCTTATATTCCACTGGTCTCTTTTGGTGATTGTGCTCAGGCATTACCGTTTTTTTTTAGCAGGTGTTCCGGGTTTTGTTGAATTCCTTGAAAGTGTTGACGGTTTCTTGCAAATTACCCTGCCGACACTTTATATCACGGATTTGCTTTTGGTTATCTCGGTCACTTTTTTAGTGTTACGGAGATTAGCCAGCGCACAAATGAGGATTATTTCCCTGTCCACAGATTATTTTCCGCTTTTTTTGATTTTAGCAATTGCTCTGAGCGGAATCAGTATGCGTTATCTGGACAAAGTTGATGTCGTGGCAATCAAGGTCTTAGTTCAGGGTCTTGTCAGTTTTCAATTTGATGCCCCGGGAGAAATAGGAGGAATGTTTTATGTGCATCTATTCCTCGTTTGCGTACTCATAAGTTATTTCCCTTTTAGCAAACTGATGCATATGGGTGGAATATTTCTTAGCCCTACACGTAACTTAGCTAATAACAGCCGAGAAAAGCGTCACATCAATCCCTGGAATCCGGAAGTACAA